>JBDTHH010000094.1:0-3192 GCA_039937055.1 Ktedonobacteraceae bacterium
GCGATCAATCGCGCAGCTACTGCTCTGTGCAATGAACCTTGACAGAGCGCTACGAAGAGTCTTCTCAATGGCCCTGGTTCTCACAGTGAGTTTAGCCATCTCGTCTCTTGCCTGTCAGTGTCAACAAGCCATCCGCCAACGACCCGCGCCAGCACAGGTAATCGTGTCCTCCGTTGAACTCAGTGTAGTGGGTCCGGCACGATACGCGACCCAAAATCATCCATATACTTCACCTCAGTCAGAGGATCGTTCGGCGAGAACGTGTAGGTGGTGCGCAGATCAGCCTGTACCCGGTACGTCCTGTGCCAGAGGTCGCTGTCCCACAGGCGTGTCATCTGAATTATGTGCTCGTATGTTGGCAGACGCGGGCTTGTCAACCGCGCCCCTACGATTGTTACCTCTACAGGTGGTGACATCCCATCATCCTCCAATAGCGGCATTCAGCAACGCGGGCAGCTCACCCAGATCGCTATCGAAGCGGCGCGCGGTAATGTGGCGGTCCGGGCGCACCAGGTAGAGGGTGCGCGGGCCGGCATGATACATCGTTGCGCCTTTGCCATCGGGATCAAGCAATGTGGAGATACCCTCGCTCTGGCCCTCAGGCGGCGCATGGGGGGTTACCAGGTAGAGCTTGAGCGGTAGCGCGGGGAGATCAGGCTGGATGCGTTGCAGGACGGCCAGGCCTGTGGCGGCATCCTGGCAAAAGTAGAGCGCTACGAAGCTATGGCCGAATATATCCAGCAGCGAGACCTGTGTGCCTGTGCTTGCATCGATTAGCACTATCACAGGAGCCAGCGCGCCGGCGTGTGGACCCTGGCAAAAACGTCTCACAGCCGCCTGTAGCTCTGCCGGCTGTCTGGCGGCGGAGCGGCCGCCGGGGGAGAGCAGCAGGGGATCTTCGGAGATAATGGGCGATTCGTGGTAAGCATGCGGGTTGGACATATGCCCGGCGTTGATGTAGTGCCGCATGAACTTGAAGGGCAGGCTCAGGCGCAGAATGGTATCGCGCCTCCAGCGTCCAGGGCCGGGACGTGGCACCAGGAAGCGCATGGTCTCGTCCGTGAGGCGCAGGTTCTCGGCGGCGGCCGCGTGTCGCTCGTCATGGTATGTCTCAAGCAACGCTTCGGGAGCCAGGCCCGCGCGTACCAGCACCAGCTTCCATACCAGGTTCCAGGCGTCCTGAATGCCACTATTGAGGCCGCGCCCGCCAAAGGGCGACATCAGGTGGGCTGCGTCGCCCAGGAACAGCACACGCCCGCATATGAAGCGCTCCAGCATGCGCTGCTGGTAGCTGTAGATGCTCATCCAGACGATCTCGTAGGGTCGCTCGCCCACGGTGGCGCTGATGCGGCGGTGCAGCGACTCCGGCTGCTTCGCCAGCGCCAGATCTTCGCCGGGCGGAAGTTGATAGTCCAGGCGATAGATGCTATCGGGCTGTGGGTGCAGCAGGGCCGTGCGACCAGGATTGAACGGGGGATCGAACCAGAACCAGCGCTCGCGCGGCGTCTCCAACTCCATACGCACATCCAGGATCAGGAAATGGTGATCGCGCGACTCGCCTGGGAAGTTCATGCCCAGCAGGCGGCGTAAGGTGCTGCGGGGACCATCGGCCGCCAGCACATAGGGGGCGTGAAAGTGCCTGGGACCGTCGGGTGTCTGGGCCTCGATATGTACCCCGCCAGCATCCTGCGTTACCCCCGTGACCTTATGCTGCCAGTAGACCTGGCAGCGGGGCAGCGTTTGCAGCGCCTCGTATTGCAGTCGCTCCAGCAGGTTCTGAGGCATATTCACAAAGCGCGGGTAGCGGGCATCGGCTTCGGGCGGCGCGCTGAGCGTTTTGTACAGCTCGATATCGCGGAAGAACACACGGCCACCGGTCAGCGTCATGCCCAGTTCCGCCATTTGCCGGCCGACCGGGCTCCACACGCCCAGGATTTCGAGCGCGTGCCGTTCCATGAAGATGGCGCGCGAGCCTTCGATAGCGGGTCCATCTCCATCATCAAGCACGATAGAGGGGACCCCGTAGTGTGCCAGGCCCAGGGCAGCGCTCATCCCCACGGGACCGGCCCCCACAATTACAATGGGGTCCTGCCAGCCGGACCGCGCCTCCCATCCAGCGAGATCGTCTTTAGGCATATGCACGAGGTCCAATCTTTGATCGCGCGCTATGCACCATGCGCCAGCTCCTGCCATAGCGCGCTATCGCGGCTCTCGGTCCAGATGCGCGGGCGCGTGCCGGCCAGTTCATCGTACATGCGCTGGACGTTAAAGGGCAGACAATGTTTGAAGATGGCCCAGTCTCCAAAACGCGGGGTCAGCGCCTGCTGGGCCGCCTGGTAGGCCTCGGCAACGCCGGCCTCCTTCAACACGGCGGCGCGCACACTATCGCGCAAGCTCGTCAGGTAGGCCTGTGTCTCGTCAATAGCGTGTGCGACCGCCTCGCCCTCGACAACGGCGCCGCGTCCTGGGATCAGCTTGCGTGCGCCCAGCATACGCACATTTTGCAGCGTTGCGGGCCAGTCCAGGATGTAGGCATCGCCGCAGTAGGGTGCCGCGCTGGCCTCCACCAGATCGCCCGCGAACAGGATATGCTCGGCCGGCAACCAGACGGCGGTATCGCCTTCGGTGTGCGCGCGACCCAGCCAGCGCAACTGCACCTCGCGGTCGCCGAGATCGAGGATCAGCGTGCCATCATAGCAGATATCGGGGTGGGTCAGGCCGGGGATCGACTTGATGTCCAGGAAGAGGCGTGGGAAGCGCCGGGCCTCCGACTCGAAGTCCTGCTGGCCGCGCTCGTTGATCAGGTAGCGTGTGCCACGATGCGCCACAATGTGCTCTGCGGTCAGGGCGGAGGCGCCCAGCACACGTACAGCATGGTAATGGGTCAGCACCAGGTAGCGAATGGGTTTGTCGGTCACGCTGCGAATCGCCGTCAGCGTCTCGCGTGCCAGGGCGGGTGTCGCGCGCGCATCCACGACGACCACGCCGCGCTCGCCCACAATGAAGCCAGTATTGGGATCGCCCCCCGTCACCAGCGCGTACACGCCGTCGGCGAGCGGCTCAACCTGCGCGGGTTCCGGCGCGGATACGGGAGCGTCGGGATGCTCTAAACCTGAATCGGCCATGAAGATTGCCTTTCTCTATCTATGTCACCACAATGGTTATTATACATTCTATCCTATCGAACAGTTG
>JBDTHH010000095.1:0-7373 GCA_039937055.1 Ktedonobacteraceae bacterium
GTGGCCTCCTCGAAGGACTTGCCCACAACTTGCAGGCCGATGGGCAATCCACCGGATGTGAAGCCGCAGGGGAACGAGATGGCGGGCAGGCCAGCGAGATTGAAGGGCATGGTCAGGCGCAGGAACGCGATGGTGGCGTTTTCAACGCTGCCATCGATGGTGATCTCCTGGCCAGCCTGTGCTATGGGTATAGCGGGGACCGGCAACGTCGGCAATACCAGCGCATCGACGCGGCGCAGGACGCTCAGCACACGATGTGAGAAGGCGCGCCGCTCATGTTGGGCGCGCAGGTAATCGACGGCCGCGATGGCCAGGCCCTGCTGCAAGCGCCGCAAGGTCAGATCGCTATAGGCCTCCGCCCGCTCGGTCAACCAGCCCTTCTCCATGTGTGCCAGGGAGGCTTCGGGCATCTGGATGGCGCGATATGTCTCCATAGAGGGGGGTGCCAGTTCGACATCGACAACCTCAGCGCCCTCCTCCTGTAGCACAAGCAAGGCCCCACGCCAGGCGGCGCGGACTTCAGGATCGAGCGGCGCAACAAAATCATCAGAGAGCGTGCCCAGCCTCAAGCCCTGGAGTGAGAGTGAGCCGCGGCCCTCGGGTCCATTGATGAGCGTAGTAACGGCGCGTGTGGCCGGGCCAGCAACGCTATTAGGATCGCGCGGATCGTAGGTGACGATAGCATCGAAGAGGATGGCGCAATCCTCGGCGCTACGCGCCATCGGTCCCACGTGATCCAGCGACCAGCTCAGGGGGATCACACCGTAGCAGCTCACGCGTCCATATGTCGGCTTCAGTCCAGTAATGCCACAGCAGGCCGCCGGGATGCGGATCGAGCCGCCCGTGTCGCTGCCAAGCGCGCCGAGACACATATCCGCTGCCACGGCCGCCGCCGAACCGCCACTGGAACCGCCAGGGACGCGGGTGCGATCCCAGGGATTGCGCGTGGGCGGCGTGTAGGTGCCATAGGCGAATTCATGCGTGTTCGTCTTGCCGATAATGATGGCCCCCATCTTGCGCAACTGCTCCACAACAGCCGCGTCCTCCGGGGCAATATAATCCGCCAGCACGCGCGAGCCTGCCGTCAAACGCACATCCTTGACGGCGATCAGGTCTTTCACAGCGATAGGCACGCCGTGCAGCGGGCTGCGAAAAAAGCCCGTCCGCTGCTCGTGCTCCGCCTGCTCGGCGTCCGCGTAGGCCTGGTCGCGCATGACCGTCACAAAGGCCTTGATCTCAGCGTCAAGGCTATCGATGCGCTCCAGAGCGTCGGCCACCAGTTCGCCGGGCGTGGTCAGGCCGGAGCGAATATCGTCTGCGGCTTGTTGGATGGATGTGTATGGCATAAGTGACATCCTATAGTAGTTTCAAAGTTATCATCACAGCGGTCAAGTCATTGACGAATTGCTTATACGCAGGTACTTCGTTTAGGCGCTCCAATCTAATTACACGGGCCAGCGGCTCATAAAGAATATCTAAACCTATACGCCGATGTCTCCTGGATTGATGAACAACCCTCATCAAAATTAGCCCGTGCCTTATCAAACAAGTCAGTATCAAGATACTTCAATACCTGATGAATCGAATAGCTTCTTTCTGCTTTACTATGATAATTCTCTTCTTCAAGCCCGGCCTGGAGGTCTGACGGCACAACGGGTACCATATGTGTGGTACTCAGGCTATAATCGCCCGGCTGCACTTGTAAGACAGTTAGAGCGAAGAGTAACGAATCTATCACTTGTGGCTGGCAAATGAATACAGGTGAATGAGTAGTAACGAGCACCTGTCGTAGCGGTTCATTTACCTGCTCTAAGTCTTTGAAATCTGTTGCCGTTCCACGTAATAAGCGAGCCATATATTTTAGTTGAAAGGGGTGGACCCCATTTTCTGGCTCCTCGATGCCGATAACACCATGAAATGTAGGATCATTACAGATGGCTGTTAAGGCCAGTAAACGTAAGGTGCCATCAGAGAGAACTCGTGATGAGAAAACACGTCCATCTTCAGCCTGAGCCTTGACGGTATACTCATTATCTACAAGATCTCTCTCTATCTTGATTGTGAGCACTCCCGGCACTAGATTAGCCATATCAAGCGAAAGATCTCTGAGCGCCAGGGGATCTTCGTCACCTATACGAGCAAGCATCGCAGCCAGATTTTTTCCATCTTCCGAAAGAAAGCCCGGTGCTTTGACCGAACTGGGTGTACGCAAAACATCGAGATTAAGCAGGTGCAAGAATCGCCAGAAAAGTATTTCCTGGCGAGCAGCGAACGCATGAGGATGCTCTGTGGTAGTTACACTGCTCAATACACTACGTTCAGCCTTCTCTGCAAGAAAACTTCTCTGTTTGTTCCTACCTTTGTTTCTACCTTCTTTATGAAGGACTATTGCTGTACCATCTTTAGTTAAGGCCTTATCAATGAATATTGCTTGACAACTGCTACGTGGAGGTAGCCAGTCACGTTCAAAGGGGTGGATGTATTGCTTTGTCCATTTATCTTGTTCCAGGGCAATACCTTTGAGGGATTCATGCATGATGAAGAGGCGTTCTATACCGTCATTGTCTGTGCTAAAAGCTATCTTTAATTCGTAGCGCAAACGTGTATATTTGAGTTCCACTTGATCGCCGTAACCATCGGTGACTTTGCGATCAACGAGCATCTCAACTTTTATATCAATGTAATTAGAAAAGTTCCCATCGGGAAAAGCAGTAAATAATTCATTTGCGTTGCCCCTCGGTCCCTGGAGCGCAGAGCGAAGATCCAGGTCCACCAGGCGTGACAACAGGTGCAAAGCATCAAATAGATTACTCTTGCCCGCTCCATTTGGTCCGACAATCACCTGAAAAGGCGCCAGCTCCACCTTAAAATCTTTGAACGTTTTGAAACCATCTATTTCAATCTGCGTAATCACGGTCCTTCTCCTATGCTCCAGGACGCCCCGCCGGGCCACACCAGCAACAATGCTTATGCGAGTATATCACACAGGGGCCGCTGCGCTGCATGCTTCTTGACTATACATTCTTGTACGCGGACATAGTTCTGTTGCACCATCAATTGACCTTTTCGCGCTCCCCAGGTATACTGCTCCCAGCCCCGACCCGGCAAATCCACCTGGTCTGTTGATATCTCTCTCTTCCAACTCTCTATGCGAGGTGACGAACATGCCCCACAACATGGGTGAATACTACGAACGCGTGAACGACTACGATCTTGAATATCGCAGCCAGACGGAGCAGGATGTGCCCTTCTGGTGCGAGCTGGTGACGCGCTATACGCCGCAGCGCGTGCTCGAACTGGCCTGTGGCAGCGGGCGCATTGGGCTTGAACTGCTGCACATGCCGGGCCGTTTTCAGCTTGAGGGACTGGATATCGCTGCCGGTATGCTCGCGGCCTACCGGCGCAAGCTGGCACAGGAACCGGAGGCTATCCAGCAACGCGTGACCCTGCATGAAGGTGATATGAGCGCCTACGAGCTTGAGCACAAGGGCCAGTTCGACCTGATCCTCCTGCCCTTTAACTCCGCCTCCCACCTCTATGAGATCGAGCAGCAGCTCGACACCTTCAAGACCACCTATGAGCACCTCGCACCCGGCGGCCGCTTCGTGGTCGATGTCGCGTTGCCCGATATCGACTACCTGAGCGATGCCCTCAATCGCCCCTCGCACGTCTACCTGGAAGACGAGATCGAAGAGCCTAACGACGAGTTCACCATGCTACTCTACAGCAGCCGCATCTATGATACCTACGAGCAGTTGCAGCACATCGTGTGGACACACGAGAAGTTTTTTGCCACCGGCGAGCACGAGCGCTACCTGACCAGGCTCGACATGCACCTCTTCTTCCCCCGCGAACTCCAGTTGCTTTTCCTGGCAAGCGGCTTCAGCGTCGAGGCCATCTACGGGAGCTACGATTGGAAAGCCTTTGGCAGAGGAACGCGACAGATCGTAGTGGGGCAAAAAAGTCTGAGTTGACGCTTACCATACAAAGATGTTAAAATATATCCTAGTGGACAGGTCGGATTAAGATTAGAAAACCCGGCACGACATTCATGAAATACACATAGATTGTCTGGTGAGGACGAGAAAGGAGCTAGCCATGATGTTGAGGGTATCCACAAAAGGCGAGTATGGTGTGCGCATCATGGTTGACCTTGCTCGTCATTACGGCGGTCGCCCGCGCTCATTGAGCGATATTTCGCAGGCGGAGCAGTTGCCGCTGGCGTACCTGGAGCAGTTGGTGAAACTGCTGCGCGAGGCTGATCCCCCCCTTGTGCTGAGCACACGCGGTGCGCATGGCGGCTATCGTCTGGGCCGCCGCCCGGAAGAGATCCCTATGGGTGAGATTGTGCGCGTCCTGGAAGGACCGATTGCGCCTATGATCTGCGCGACCGAGGGTGAGATGACGCAGATCTGTGGCTTTCTCGACTCGTGCAAGACCAAGTATCTCTGGGCCAAAGTGCGCGATGCTGTGGCCCAGACGCTCGATACGATGACCCTGGCTGATCTGCTGAGCGCTCCCGATCAGGGAGGCGCTCCCGTGCATTTCATCGCCATTTCAGATATTCACGTGGCGCCAAGCGCCGCGTCATTGTAAGGAGGACGTTTTACATAATGGCATCAGAACTTGTGATTAAAAACCTTCATGCCAATATTGAAGGCAAGCCGATTTTGCGTGGTGTAAACCTGACCGTGAGGCAGGGTGAAGTGCATGCGTTGATGGGACCCAATGGCTCTGGCAAAAGCACACTGGCGAACGTTGTAATGGGTAACCCCAAGTATGAAGTGACCGACGGCGAGGTCTGGTTCAAGGACGAGAATATCCTGGAGTTTTCCCCCGACCGCCGTGCGCGTATGCGCCTCTTCCTGGCCTTCCAGTATCCCATGTCCATCCCCGGCGTCAGCGTGGCCAACTTCTTGCGCCGCTCGCTCGAAGCCGTGCGCGAAGGCAACAAGCCGCTGCAAGAGGGCGATAATCCTACCGGCAAGGCTGTGAAGCGCAAGACCATCCCGCCCCGCGAGTTTCGCACGCTGCTGCAAGAGAAGATGCGCCTGCTACGCGTAGATAACAGCTTCATCAACCGCGCCATCAACGATGGCTTCTCCGGCGGCGAAAAGAAGCGCGCGGAGATCTTGCAGATGGCCCTGCTTGAGCCAGAGATTGCCTTGATGGACGAGACAGACTCCGGCCTGGACATTGACGCCTTGAAGATCGTCTCGGATAGCGTGAGCGCGTTGCGCGGTCCCAACCTGGGTATCCTGCTCATCACTCACTACCAGCGTATGCTGAACTACATTGTTCCCGACTACGTGCATGTGATGTTCGACGGGCGCATTGTTAAGTCAGGCGGCAAAGAGCTGGCCTTCGAGCTGGAGGACAAGGGCTACGAGTGGCTGCGGCCTGTCGTTGAAGGGAACGAGGTGGGCGTCAATGGCTAACACACTGGCGCTGGGCTTCTCGCGCGACGCGGTGATCGAACTATCGCGCCAGCAGCAGGAGCCTGAATGGATGCTACAGAAGCGCCTGCAAGCCTGGGATATCTACGAGAAGACGCCGAACCCGCTCGGCCGGCGCGGCGACCTGGGTACGCTGCAAACACTCTCGCGCTTCAAATTCCAGGAACTCAATCCCTATGTTCAGACGACGGCCGATGGCTCGTTGCCGGCTGTTGTTGAGCAATCGCTGCACGCTGCCACAGTTGATACGCGCGCGGGTTTGATTGTGCAGCGCAACTCCGCGGTGGCACGCACTGAACTTGACGAGGAATTGAAGAGCAAGGGCGTGATCCTGACCGATCTGCATACCGCTGTGCGCGAGCATCCCGACCTGGTGCAGAGCTACTTCATGACGCAATGTGTGCCGGTCGAGACCAGCAAGTATACGGCCCTGCATGCCGCCTTCTGGAGCGGCGGGATCTTCCTCTATATCCCTAAAGGCGTGGAGATCGAAGTCCCGTTGTTGGCTCAGATCTGGATCGATGCCCCCGCCACCGCCGTCTTCGCGCACACGTTGATTATCGCGGACGAACTGAGCAGCGTGCGCTACGTTGAGGAGTACAACTCGGCTTTCGACGGCAATACACCTTCGCTCTTGAACGGTGTCGTTGAGGTCTTTGTAAAGAACGCCGCCCGTGTGGAGTTCAGCACGATCCAGGACTTCGGCCTGAACGTGTGGAACATCACCCACCGGAATGCCATCAACGAGAAAGATGCCAGCATCACCTGGGTGATGGCTGACCTTGGCAGCAAGCTGACCTTCGCCGATGTGGGTTCAAATCTGGTGGGCAATGGCAGTGCCGCCGAACTGGTGGGCGTCTTCTTCACGGACCACGACCAGCGCTTCGCCATCAACACGCTGGCGAACCACGTGGGCCTCTCGACCAATGCCGAGACGCTGGTGAAGGGCGCGCTTACCGATGAGTCGCGTGTGGAGTTCAATGGGATGATCCGCGTGCAGCCGCATGCGCAGCAGACGGCGTCGTTCCTATCCGATCACACCCTGCTGCTCAGCAAGAAGTGCCGTGCCGAGGCCATCCCTGGCCTGGAGATCGGCGCCAACGAAGTGAGCGCCAGCCACGGCGCCACCACTGGCCAGATCGACGAAGAGCAGCTCTTCTATCTGATGGTGCGCGGCATCGCCAAAGACGAGGCAGAGCGCATTATCGTGCAGGGCTTCTTTGAGCCTGTGTTGCAGCGCATCCCGCTGGAGAACCTGCGTGCCCGCCTGCGCCGCAGCATCGTGCGGCGCATGAGTGGTGCCTACGAGACCGAGGCCGACACCTGGGTAGATGCTCAGGAGCGCTGGGAGATCGAAGGCGTCGACGAGCACGCAGTGAGCTTCAATAGCGCGCCCGAAGAGGAAGAAATCAGGTTGAGCGAGGTATAAAATATGGTTGGGCCGTCCCTAGCGGAGGCCCAACTAATTCTAAGGGACCTGCCAACCTCTGGCGGGCGCCACATACAAGAAATCAGGTAGCATATGCAAAAGGCTGTTGAGGCGCGCAGTGGCATGCGCGCCGTCGCCGATATTCGCCAAGATTTCCCGATTCTGGCACGCCTGGTACACGGCAAGCCGCTGGTCTACCTTGACAGTACCGCGAGTTCGCAGAAGCCCCGCTCTGTCATCGAGGCGATGAGCGTGTACTACGAGAGCTACAACGCCAATGTCCATCGCGGGGTCTACGAGATCAGCGAAGAGGCGACGGCGGCGATGGAGAAGACGCGCGTGAAGATGGCGCGCTTTCTCAACGCGCGCCAGGGCAAGCAAATTATCTTTACCCGCAATACGACCGAGAGCATCAACCTCGTGGCCTATAGCTGGGGCGGCGCGAACATCCAGGCGGGCGATCTGATCGTCCTGACCGAGATGGAGCA
>JBDTHH010000096.1:0-14886 GCA_039937055.1 Ktedonobacteraceae bacterium
TACCGCCATTGTCATGGATCAGTTGCACGACGTTGTCCATGCTGAAGCTGCCGGGGATGCAATTGTTATAGCCGTTCAGCAGGCTGCCACTGAGAGGATTCACCCAGGCGGTGCCTACCAGCGCCGCATTGGGGTTGGTGCGCGCGGAGGCAAGATAGGCCTGCATCCCCTCCTGGCAATCGGTCCCGTTGATCCAACTCAGCGAGGCCGCCTTCCCCTTAAGATATGCCGGAAAAATTGGAGGAAACGTCTGTGTGCTGGCTTCAGGTGTCCTCGTTGCCTGTGGGAGTACTGTCTGATTTGGGGGGTGCTGGGTATGGACTGGTCGCGCGGCTGGCTGGCCGCCACAGTTGGTCACAAGAAGCACAAGCAAGACTGCTAACAGCAGCCAGCCTCCACGCCATAGGTTGTAACGGGTCTTTGTCGCTATCATCGCCGGAAATACGCTGTCTTCAGAAACACGAAATATGTACAGTACGCTGTCGTGGCCCGTCCAGTTCGACAAGGATAACACGCTGCCACGTGCCCAAAAGTAACCTGCCGCGTGTAAATGGAATGGCCAGCGACGGACCAATGATCGCCGAAAGAATATGGTCGGGCGCGTGCAAGGGATCGTGGGGATGGCGATAGGTCATCTTCGGCAGCACACGCCGTAACGCGTCCAATAAATCCTGATCGGTGCCAGGGTCCAGGTCGGCGGTGGTGAGGGCGCAGGTGGTGTGGGCCGCAAACACAACGCAGACGCCGCTCTCAGCGTGCGTCTCCTGCAATTGCGCCTCTATCGTGCTGGTGATATCAAGGACTTCGTCCTTTTTCCTGGTTGCAACTGTGATGGTCTTCATGCGTTGTTCTCTTTTCTATAGCTGTATTTTACTCTGCCCGCATGCTAGATGTTGTATCCTGTGTAGGGCAGGTCGCTAACATACAGAGAAATTGTATACTATTACAAACGTTTCCCATGACATTTTGATTTGAGGATTGTATGGCACACTTACAAGAGAAGCCCACGCTCACAGACCTGCAAGCGTATATGGACCAGGTATGCAAAGAGCGTGGATGGACGAAAGATAGCTATTCCGAGAAGTTCTTACTGTTCGTCGAGGAGGTGGGCGAACTGGCCAAGGCCATACGGCAGGCGCGCGGCCTGTACGATGAGAAAGCCAAGCAGCAGCGTGTCGCGCTCGAAGAGGAGTTCGCCGACGTGCTGAGCTACCTGCTGGACCTTGCCAACTATTTCCAGGTCGACCTGGAGCAGGCCTTCCGCGCGAAAGAGCAGGTCAACCAGGCGAGACGCTGGGAATAATGTTTCGCCTGCCAGAACATTATGAGAACATCTCTACAGTACAGTGTATCTATGCAATGCATGCGGGAGATGGGATACTTAACGCCAGCGCTCTCTTGTTACTCACATTCCATCTCCTATCATGCTACTTGCATTGTCAGTCTTCATGTAACGGCCCTATAAGTAGTGGTCCTCCCTTTGGCTCCCCTTGCCCGCCGACAATACGGGGGCCATGTAAGCTTTACAGAGGAGAGTTGCCAATGACGGTACCTGAAGCACCCCATAACACGGCAGCGGGAGAGAAGACAGAACGTATTGTGGATGTCCAGGGGATACAGACCCACCTCTTCGAGGCTGGAGTACCCAGCGCACCCCCGGTCCTCTACCTGCATGGCACCAACCTGGGAAATTTGTGGCTTGATTACCACAACGCCCTCTCACAGCATTTCCATATATTTGCCCCTGACACGCCTGGCTTCGGGCTGACGGAGCGCCCCGACTGGATGCGCGATATGAGCGATTACATCCTCTACTTCCGCGATCTACTGGATACGCTGGGGCTGCGCAAAGCCTCAATTATCGGGCACTCGCTCGGTGGCTGGATGGCGGCCGAGATGGCCGTCTGGTACCCGGAGCGCATCGATAAGTTGGTCCTCTCCAATGCCGCCGGTATTCGTGTGAAGGGCTCGCCCATCGCCGACCTCTTCGCCATGAATGTTCAGGAGGTCCTGGCGGCCTGCTTCGAGGACCCCATGGCCGCCATGCCGCTGATGCCGGCTGAGGTGAACGTCGACTACATGGTCAACGCATACCGGCAGATGACGACGCTGGCCTCCCTCGCCTGGAACCCTTCCTACGATCCCAAGCTAGAACGCCGCCTGGCGCGTGTCACCTGCCCGACACTGGTTATCTGGGGTGAGCTGGACCGCCTGATCCCGCAGGTCTATGGCGATACCTTCCAGAAGCTGATCCCTAATGCCAAACTTGTCAAACTGGCGGGCACGGGGCATATGCCCATGTTTGAGCAACACGAGGCCTGGACACAGCATATCGCTGATTTTCTGCTGAGGTAATATGCAGGGGCGATGCCTTGCGCTCGCCCGGCTCTGTTGAAGGAGATCGCCGTCATATGAACAAGCTGAGCTTTCACTACTTTCACCTGATGCCCTGGCCTCACCTGCCTCCCGACTTTGATGAGAAGTACGACTCGGCCTGGGTGACGCTGCCCAACTCGCTCTATGACCCGGAGGTGGGCCACAAGCTGTATAATCGCTACTTCGACGAGATCGAGCGCGCCGACAGGCTGGGCTGGGATAGCGTGATCGTCAACGAGCATCACCAGAACGCCTATGGCACCATGCCCTCGCCTAATCTGATGGCTGCCGTGCTTACCCAGCGTGTGAAGCGCGCGAGGATCGGCATTATCGGCAATGCCCTGCCGCTGCACGACGATCCGCTGCGTGTGGCCGAAGAGATCGCCATGCTTGATGTGATCAGCGGCGGGCGCATCATCTCCGGCTTTGTGCGTGGCACGGGGATGGAGTATTTTAGCTATAACCTCAACCCTACGCTCAGTCGCGAGCGCATGAACGAGGCGCACGACCTGATCATCCAGGCCTGGACGCGCCCCGGCCCCTTCGCCTTCGAGGGCGACCACTATCGCTATCGCTACGTGAATATCTGGCCGCGGCCTATCCAGCAGCCGCCGCCGATCTGGCTCCCCGGCACCGCCAGCCTGGAGACGATCGATTTCGCCGCTAAGCACAAATATCCCTACATGACCGTCTTCATGCCTATGGAGCAGCGCAAGCGCGCCTACGACATGTATCGCCGCCTCGCTGAAGAGAAGTATGGCTACGAGGCCAAACCGGAGCAACTGGCCTTCTGCGTCCCCTGTATCGTCGCGGAGACCGATGAGATGGCCATGCAGATGGGCGAGAAGTACGTGATGTGGCTGTTCAACAAAGGCTTGAAGGTACGCCCGGAGTTCTTCGTGCCGCCGGGCTATATGAGTGAGCGTAGCGTCAGAGCCATGCTCGAAAGTGGCGCTCTGGGTGGTCCAAAACCCGGCTTCAAAGAACTGGTCGACACGGGCGTGGTGATCGCCGGCAGTCCGGCCACGATCATCGAAAAGCTGAGCTACTATACCGATGTGCTGCACGCCGGCATGCTGGTCAGCGGCGGCCAGGTCGGCGAGATGCCCGACTACCTGGTGCTCATGCAGCAGGAATTGATGGCCAAAGAGGTTATGCCGCACTTCCGCGAGAAGCCGGTGCCGGCCGAACCTCAACCTGTGGCGAGCGACTTTTGAATAGTTACTTGGAGGGCGTGGGCAACCGGGTGGTGCTGGGTAACGGCGCCTCCCGGCTGTATACCTGAGGCTCTGTGCTTCTATACTTCTCTGCTTTTCCTGCTCAAAGTCTCGTTACATCGCGAGCTTTTGCGATGCGTATTTACAACGGGACTTCCGTCGAGGCAAATTTCTCCACACGTGTCTCGTCCCCTCCTTCCTGAAAAAGCAGATATGCTTCTTCCAGGGTGGGACTGGCGGGGAGTGCTTGAGGATGTGGGCGGCTGGGAGCCAGAATGCGCATCTCGACACGGCCATTGCGGAGAATCGCGCTACTCAGACGATGGTGAGCACGTACGGCATCGAATTCGGCCTGGGGAATAACCAGGGACCAGGTGGCATTGGCCGTGTCAGCGAGGAGGGCTTCTGGCATGCCCATCCAGGTCAGACGCCCGCGATCCAGCAGTGCGAGATGGGTAGCCGTGGCCTCGATGTCGCTGATAATATGGGTCGAGAAGATCACCGTGCGCTCGCCATGCAAAGATGCCAACATCTCGCGGAAATGGACACGCTCGGCGGGATCAAGGCCGGCGGTCGGCTCATCGAGCACGAGAAAACGTGGTTCGTTGAGTAGCGCCTGAGCGATACCGAGGCGTCGCACCATACCGCCTGAGAAGGTTTTCAGGCGCCGGTCGGCGTCAGCACTCAGGTGAGTGGTCTCTAACACCGACTCGACACGCCGTTGCAAATGCGGTCCGCGCAGTCCTTTGAGTTCGCCAATATAGCGTAAAAACAGACGCGCGCTCACCTGTGGATAGACACCAAATTCCTGGGGCACATAGCCTAGCATACGGCGCAAGAACGTGGGCTGGCGCACGATATCCCGACCATCCCAGGTGATATGGCCCTCGGTCGGCAGCAGCAACGTGGCCAGCATCTTCAGCAGCGTCGTCTTGCCAGCACCGTTAGGACCAACCAGGCCCAGGATACCAGGTTCCATGCGTAGTGAAACTTCGCGTAAGGCCCAACGTTGGCGTTCGTAGCGTTTACTGGCCGCATCTATAAAAAGCGTTGACATAATGTGGATGTTCCTTTCATCAGGCATGGCGGCGTGCGTGTTGGACGCCGTAGATAGTCAAAGTGAGCAAAACAAGTGAAAGGGCCAAAAAGAGCAGGCGATTCCAAAGAAGGTTGTTTACCAGGGATGCTGGTGGGATCGCAGCGAGAGAGAGATGCATTATCTGTTGGACGAACTGAGCTTCTGGAAGATTGGTGGGATGCATTAAATGTCGAAACCACAAGTCAGTAGCCGGGTCCATAGGTGGTATGAAGCTTGTAACGGTGATATCTCCGATAAAACCAGACCGGTTATCAGGGCTATTCGCGGTGAAAAGGGGAATGAGCCAGATCAGGAGCGTAGCGCTATAGGCAACCACGCGCTTGCCGTGAGTCAGAGTGATGACAGTGAGCATAAAAGTCGCTCCGAAGATCACCGGCACCAATATCGTCCAGGCCCAGCCGCTCAGGTATGCCTGGGAGCCGAGTGACGGATAAATGACAGGCGAGAGAAAGAGCACACGCTGCGGCACGTTATAGAACTGGTCTGTAAGCACCGCAACCAGCAGGCTGAGGCCGGCGAGGCAGAACAGGGAGAGCAACGCCGAGCAGTATTTGGCCAGGACATAGACCGGAGTAGCAACTGGTGTACTAAACACTACACCATCTAGCTTCCGCTCGCGGTCACGGTTCACCTGATTGCCAGTGCTAAACGTCAAGATCAGCGTGAGAAACAGTCCGATGAAAATGAACTGTCCCCAACTCCCCCAGGGCTCATTCCGATTATTGGCAGCGGCCAACGCACCGATCAGAATCATTGCAAGGGCAATCAGCCAGGTTGCCCAGTTGCGCGAGGTGAGAAACAGTTCTAGTTTCATCACCGTCCAGAAATTGCGCATTGAGAATTCCTCCATGGATCTCTGTATTTTTAACCGAGGCTAAAGAGTACAAAAGCGCTGCCATTTGGGAGCGCTGAGAAAGAGCACGATGAGAAACCACAGGCTGAGAGCTATCACTGCCAGATGGGCCGAGAGAGCCAGTGTGTCCTGGGGCAGAGAGAAGGGCCAGGTAGCCATATTGTGAGCATTTTGCTCCACCAGGGCGCTGATGCCCAGGAGCAGCCAGGGCAGGCCTCCGACCAGCATGGCCATACGTATGCTGCGCAGAAGAGCGAGAGGCAGTGAGATCGCAGTGAGCAATAGGAGCGGAGCTAGCCAGGCGAGAAGCAGATTCCAGAAAGGTGCCCAATGAGCCAGGGCGATACCCAGGGTAGCAAGAACACCAAGTAGGCAATCAAAAGCAAGCACAGCCAGAGCCAGACCCATGGTTGTTTGCAGATAGCTACATGGACAGCTTGCCTCAATTGCGCGCAGACCTGGCGAGGGTGTGCGCAGCGCATGAGCCAGGCTCAACAGGGCACTGAGAGGGAGCAGTATAATCAGAAACAGGATGAGCATTGCGGGACCTGTGGCTGAGATAGATGTCCCTGCCGCTTTTGTGGGGGACAGTCTCTGGGACAATTGCAAGGCACTGCCCAGCCCCAGCAGAAGCAGCACACCCGTGATCCAGAGCCAGGGGCCGAGCAGGAACACACGCCAGCGAGCAACAACGAAGATGCGCCAGAGATTGCTGCGCTCCTCCTGCTGCGTTTCCTGGGGGATGAAAGCAGCCTGTGTAAGAAGGCGCTGCATCAATTGTTCTGTCGCAGGTGAGGATGGGCGAAAAACTGGCTGATCCTTATAGCGTCTGGCGACAACCTGCAGGTCTTCGGGCAGCTCATCGCTCTGCCAGGATGAGGTTTGTGACTGGTGGGATGAAAGGTTATCCATGAGTTTTTTCTCCTTGCCTGTTCTCTGCGGGATTGGCATCTTCTTCCAGATAGGTGCGCAACAGACGCAGGGCAGTAAAGGTGCGACTTTTGACGGTACCAGGTGGGATAGAGAGAATCATCGACGTTTCCTGGATACTCAGTTCCTGACTGAAGCGCAAGCTGAGCACCTCACGTTGCTCAAGGCTCAGGCGAGCTATCGCTTGGCATAGACCGTGATGTTGTTCCCAGCGCTCGAACCATTCCGCAGGATCAGGCTCCTGAACTGGTGCCTCAGGGAGTTCAGCCCGCAGTTCAACGTGACGAGCATAGGCGCTGACACGGGAGTTGCATGCCAGATGATGAGCAATGGCATAAAACCAGGGACGGAACGGGCGTGGATAGCGATAACTCTGCGCATCGCGAAACAGGCGAAGAAAGGTTTCCTGAGCCACATCTTCGGCCAAGTGCGTATCCGCCAGAACACGATAGAGGTGGGCAACCAACGGTGCATAGTAGCGCTGGACAAGCGTTTCTAGCGAATCTGCGTCTCCGTTTTGCCACCTGCGAATGAGATCTTCGTCAGTGAGCATAACCTCTCCAATACCCGAGTAGATAGAAAAGAAATAGGGTCCTGTTTCCTTCCTATAAAAGATACAAGGTACCAGGAGAAAAGGTTCAGTGAGTAAGAAAGGTCTCAGCCAGAGCGCCTTGATGCCAGAATGAGAAGAGAAAGAAGTAAGTGGAGGAAGGCAAATGCTCTTCTAGATGCGTTAAGGAGCATCATCGCGCTACTCCTGCTCAATCGCGTCCTTACGAATCCTCTGGAGCAGCGCGTAGCAGACCTTATACATATCCGTGTAGCCTGCGGCTTGCAGGAGCGTGCAGACATGCTCAAGAAATGGGGCTAACCCCTGCTCTTGCCCTGTAGCGAGCAGAAGACGAGCCATGTTGAGAGCAACCATACCGTATAGTGTAAGCAGGCTGTGTTGCCCGCAGAACGCCAGCATCTTCCGTAGTTGGGCATATGCGGTTTGTTCTTGCCCCCGCTGTGTCGCGATGGTTGCCAGCCCGATCTCAGCTACGACATATGCTTCGATATACAGGTGTGGCTGATGGGCCAGCGCATCACGCAGCAGCGTCTCGGCACGCTCCAACTCGTGGCGCTCCAGGGCGATCAGGCCGAGACTGATCTGGGCGCTGTAGCGGTGGGCCGTAAAGTCGCGCTGCTGCGCAAGCTGCGTATGGAGTGTGTGTAAAATCTGCTCGGCTTCGTTCAGTTGGTCTCTCACTATTAAGGAGTAAGCATGGTTGAGTAGAGGCCAGATCGTCGTCCATGCCGCCTCTTCCACCTGCTGGCAGCGTGCCAGGCACTGTTCCATCCAGGCCTTGCTTGCTTCGTGCATACCATACAGCTCGTATACGCGACTCAAAAGCAGCGAAGCGAGGATCCAACTCGTCACCTGCCCCGTCTCTTCGGCCACCTTCAGCGCCACTTTCAGGCACTGTTCTGCCTCGGCATTCAAGCCCTGAAGCAGCAAGGCCCATCCGTAGATGGCCAGTAGAAAGGCTGCCTGCTCCGCCCCCAGTTCTGTGATCATCTCTTCCCAGTCCTGTACCCCTGGAGATGGAGCCGGGTGGAAGGCTGGAAAGCGTGCGGTTGCCTCAGCGCCGGTATCCTGGCTCTCTCCAAGCGTCTCGCTGCCAGCACTATCAACCGTCACCGTGAGCAGGTGAGTCCAACGCTGTGTCATATCGCGCAGGGATGCGATCAAGCGCGTCCGATGTGCATCAGCCGGTATCTGTTGCAGTCTATCCGTCTCCTGGCGCAGCTTCTGCATGAACGCGCGCCCGATATCCGCGGCCTCAACCATTTGCCCCATCAGGGAGCGTGTGATCGCCACGCGGTGTGTGCTGCTATGGACCAGCGCCATATCCTGGTTCGCGGCTGCGCTAAACTGAAGATGGCTCTCCTGAATCCCTTCCCAATCGAGCAAGGCCTCGTACGCCAGCCCGCGCCCATAGTGAATTTTCCGCCGCCATTCTTCTAGACGGAACTCTTGAATATCTAGGGGCGCTCCTTGCGGGTACACTGAAGCTGGTGGATGCTCTGCGAGCTGGTGTACAAGCTGTAATGCTGCGTCATACTGGGCGAGAGCATGGCGGTAGCTAAATGTGCGCCGCGCGTAATCGCCGGCGGCAACAGAGTAACGCAGCGCCTGGAAGGTATGTTGTGGACCTGCCTGGCGATAATGTAGCGCAATCTCTCCCGCGTGCGGTTCGCTATTTGCCGTGTAGCGCTTCGCCATATTGTCCGCCACACAGCGATGCAGCCACAGCAACTTCGGGGCAGAGCAGGCGGCATAGATGATCTGTCCCACCATCTCATGGGAGAAGGCCAGGCGCATTTCCTGGTCTTTGCCGCTCTCGACCTCTAGCAGAAAACGCCGCGCAACCAGGGTGTCCAGGGCCTGGTAGTCATCCGCCGCCAGTTCGACCTTCAGCAGATCCGGGGGGAACGCGTGTCCAATTACCGAGGCTATTTCGAGTAGTTCGATGGATGGCTGGGGCAGGCGAGCCATGCGCGCCAGGATCACATCGCGCACCTGCTGCGAGCGGAGAAGCGAGTTGATCACCGTCTCATCACTGGTAGATGGCGGCTGTTCTTCCTGCTCCAGCAGGGTGCGTACCGCTTCTACCAGGAAGAGCGCGTTGCCTCGCGTCACCTGGTAGAGGCTCTCTGATGAGAGCGGGGGAGCCGCGTTGTGCCAGCGGAGATACTCATCTACCTCTTCCAGGTTAAAGCGTTCAACAGGCATGATATGGCTGCGCCGTTCCCGGCCCAGGTAGCGCAACATGGCATCCAGAGTCGGGTTTTCGTTGATATCTTCGGGACGATACGAGACCAGCAGCAATAACGGAAATGCCTGTCCTCGTTCAGGTTTCTTGCAGACCAGCCGGTTGATGACCAGGAGGGTTGATTCATCGGCCCATTGCAGATCATCGAACACGAGGATCAGCGGCCCTATCTGGCAGAGGGCTATGCACAGGTCAACGAGTCCCGTGATGAGCATACTGTAGGACTGTTCCGGGCTGATTGTGGCTGGCACAGAGAGATCTGGCAGCGCCGTCGTAAGGATGGGAAAGAGTGTCGCGACCTGTGCCAGGATTACACGCGGAAGTGCTTGAAGTGTGTGCTCGCTGGCCTCGCGCAACCAGCCTCCCAGCATGGAGATAAGGGGTGCGAACGACAGGCCCTGTTCAAGGGCCTGGCAGGTCGCTGCCAGTGTTATAATACCTTCCGCCCGCGCGTGATCCAGCGCCAGGTCTATTAAAGAGCTTTTCCCTACTCCGGCTTCGCCTACCAGTGCTACCATGCGTGTAAGCCGTGCCTGCCGTACACCTTTCATCTCGTGCATTTGATGGATGAGCCAGTTCAGTTCGGCCTTGCGTCCGATAAAGTGTACTCCCCTCTGGTCATGTGCTTCATATATGTTCTCAGGATAGGCCCCCCACGCGGCGCTCCCTGTCATCTGCTGGTCCGGTTCTGTCGTGGTGTATATATATGTGCCCCTTGCGGGTACACCGGATGCAGGTACGCTGCTCGCCTCCCCCTGGAGAATGGCGGTATGGAGCGCGAGTGTCTGTGGCGAAGGGTCCGCGCCCAGGTGGTGATCGAGAGCCTGGCGACATTGCTCAAACGTGTGCAGTGCCCCGGCGTTATCGCCCAGCAACATCTGCGCTTGCATGATGGCACGGTAGAGCGGTTCGTAACAGGCATCGAAGACCAGGGCCTTGCGGCCAAGCGCGACCGCCTCGCTGTAGAGGCGGACCTCGTTCTGCCATTCCATCAAGGTGCTGACTCCGCTAAAGTAGCAATCGCGCAGGCGTAGGCGTTCTGACTGCGTCCAGGAGGCCTCTTCGTCCTCCGCCAGGTAATCGCCGCTGTACAGCTTCAAGGCGGTCTGTAAACGTTCGCGTCCCTCTGGGGTATTGTGTCCTCGCAGGGTTGCCTGCAAGAGATACTCAAACTCCTGAGCATCGATCCAGAGCGTGCAGTCAGAGGGGAATGTCAGTGCATAGCCGCCTCGCCCGCGCGGCACGAAGCGCGAGGGTACATGTGGGTGGCGATCAGGTTCGAGCACATTTCTCAGAGTGCTGATGGCACTGCGCAACGTCTTGTCGGCATTTTCTATATATTCAGGCCACAACAAATCGATCAACCTGCGTGCCGGGACGCTATGCCCGCGTTCCGCCAGCAGCAGCTTGAATAATTGGCGGGCCTGGCGCGTATGCCATTCGGAGATGGGGCTTCCATTTCTGTACAGGCGAAAGGCGCCAAGCAAATACACACAGAAATCTTCATTCATTGTGCTTTTCCGCAAGTATTCGCGCTATCTAAACTGTGCTCAGGATCGTTATATAGGGGCGATCCTCCATGGTCGTCCTCTCGCTCGTTGGTGCTTTCGTGTCTCATCACATAGTACCATATTTTTCGACAAACATAGGAGCGAGATCTGTGAGGTAGAAGTTCGCATCCTGTTTTGCTTGCGTCCCGCGTTTTGCTCTGCTATATTTACCTCCAGTGGGTGTGTTGGGGTGTTGGGTGTGAAACGCGCGCTCTGAGAGGATGCCATGCCAAAATTGCCTACATATGTCCTTCACTGGTCGGAGGAGAATCAGGTCTATGAACTCAGCAGGAATGGACGTACGGAAGAATGTTTTGGACCAGAAAGCGGGCCGTCATGGCTTCATTTTCTGGAAACACATACCTCATTTGCTTTTCAGGGACAAGAGGGCCGGTTATCGATCATCAAAGAAACACGCCTGCGAGGATCAGGGTATTGGTATGCATATCGCACGTCTGGCCGGCGCACCGTCAAGCGCTATCTTGGGAGCGCAAGCACTGTGACGATAGCGCGCTTAGAGGAGGTTGCTGGCGTGCTCAGCCGTGTAGGTAGCGGCACACAGACCACCCCAGAGCGCCAGGAGACAGGGACGCACTCTTCTCGGCGGCCCTCGTTGCTCCTGCCAAAGTTGCAGCCGCCGCGCCTGCCCTCCTCGCTCGTCGAGCGCCCGCGCCTGCTGGAACGGCTGGATGCGGCTCTGGAGCGCAAACTCACGCTTCTCGTGGCTCCTGCTGGTTGCGGCAAGACGACTGTGGTCAATCAGTGGATCCATGAGCGCCAGGCGTGCGGTTGGTCGAGACCTTTGGCCTGGGTTTCACTCGATAGAGATGATAATGATCTGTTCCGCTTCTGGCGTTCGATCATCACGGCCTGCCAGGCGTTCCAGCCGCGTCTGGGACAGGCCGCATTAGCAGCCCTCGCCGAGGCCTTGCAGCCGCCTTTCGCATCACCGCCGCTAGAAACGGCCCTGACGTTGTTCCTCAATGACCTCGCGCAATTGGCACAGGGCGGATTGCTCATCCTGGACGATTATCATACGATTGAGGAACCACGCATCCACGAGCTGCTCACTTTCTTCCTCGATTATGTGCCGGCGACGTTCGGTGTCCTTTTGATGACGAGATCCGAGCCGCTCCATTTGCCGCTGCTGCGCTGGCGTGCCAGAGGAGAACTCTGCGAACTGCATGGAGCCGAGCTACGTTTTTCGCTGGCAGAGACGGCAAGCTTTGTGCGCCAGACATTCCCAACGCCACTTTCAGATGCGACGCTCAAACAGCTTGACGAAGCCCTGCAAGGCTGGGTGGCTGGCTTGCGTCTGCTGGCCCTTTCGCTTCCTTTGCCCGCGAACAGGACAGGATCTGAGTTGATGACAGTGCAGGCAGTCGAGCACGCGCTCATTTCCCTGGATCAGCTTACTGAGCCATCTTCTCCCTACCGGCCCCTGCTGGATTACTTTGTGACAGAGATTCTCAAAGCGCAGCCAGAGCAGGTACAACGCTTTCTCCTGCGAACCAGCGTGCTCACTTGCCTGAGTGGCCCTCTCTGCGAAGCCGTGACCGGCATAGAGAACGGCGCGGCGCAGTTGGAGGCCATAGAACAGGCCGGGCTGTTTCTAGAAGCGCTGGATGGGACATGGTACCGTTTTCATGTCCTCTTTGCGGAGGCGATGCGCCGCGAGGCTGCTCTGCGGTTGGGTGAAGAGGCGCTGCGTGTGCTATCGTTACGCGCAAGCCTCTGGTACGAGCAGCATGCGCTGACGGCAGAGGCGATTGAGGCAGCTTTGTTGAGCCATGATTTTGAGCGTGCCGCTCTGTTGATCGAGCAGATGAACGCAGAGGGACAGATCTCTGAGCTTTACATAGTGCGTCGTTGGCTGGAACGTCTCCCAGAGGAGGTGCTTCACGCGCACGCAATGCTTTGCTGGCTGGCGGCTCTGACGCTCCAGGTGCTCCAGGAAAAGGCCCCTCTCTCCACGGCGGTGAGGCAACGCGCGGAGATGCTGTTGCGCATGGCGGAGGAGGGTCTGGACCAGCAGCGCCAGCCCGATCTCCCCGGACTGATCGCTGCGTTACGCGCGATGAGTGCCTGGCGGCAGACGTTGTTTCCCCGCGCGATAGAATACGCACAGCAGGCGCTTGCTCTGCTGCCACATGACAAGCAAGCTGAACCGATGCACATGTGGCGCGGCGTTTGCCTATTCATTGTCGGCATCGGATGTATGTATGATGGAGAGTTTGCTGAGGCGCGCTCTTCCTTTCTGGCGGCGCATACGTGCAGCCTGGCTACGGGCGACAGGCATTTCACGCGCAGCCTGATTTTGCTCGTAGGTGTGTGCAGCTACATCCTAGGCGAATTGCACCAGGCGCGTGAGTATTACCAGCAGGCGCTCTCCGATGCCAGGCGGCAAGAGGATCGCGAGGTCATCGCTCGCTCATTGCTGGGTCTGGCAAGCATCGCTTTTGCCTGGAATAACCTCTCGCTCATAGAGCAGCAGGTAAACGAGGCCCTGACGCTCGCGCCGGATGAAGACACGAATCTACGCAATGATGCGGCCTTGCAACTCGCGGAACTCGCGCACGCACGCGGGCAGATTACCTCAGCCCAGCAGCAGATAGCTGTCCTTCTGGCTCGCCTCCAGATGGCAACCACGCTCGAAGCTGCTCAGAAGCTTTCCGATGTCCTGGTTTTTTCGGCTCATCTCTCCCTGGAGGTTGGTGATCTAGAAAACGCGGGCCGCATTGTAGAGACGCTTGACCTTGAGGAGCATCTAGCGGCCAGAATTCTTCGCGCACGCCTTTTCCTGGCTCAGGGCAGGTTTCACGAAGCAGTTCTTCAACTTGAGCGTTTGCTTCTCAGTGCCCAGGAGTGGCGTCACGCACTTGAGATCAAGATCCTGCTCTCACTGGCCTACGCCGCCTGCCGGGAAGGTCTGCAAGCCCGGCAGTGGCTCCAGCAGGCGCTCTCCCAGGCGCGCAGCATGGGCGTTGTGCGCCTCTTTCTCTCCGAAGGGGGACCGCTGGCTCGTCTGCTGCGTCACCTGGTGCCAACGCTTCAGGAACCGGCGTTGCGTGCCTATGCGCAGACCATCCTGCGCGCTTTTGCGCAGTCCATTGAAGCAGGTGATCCCGACCTTGCCTCTTCTTCGGGCCTGCTGGTTGAGTCACTTTCCGCGCAAGAACAGCGTGTACTGCGTCTGCTCGCTGCCGGACGCAGCAACCGGGAGATCGCGCAAGCACTGGTCGTCTCGGTCAACACGGTGAAGGACCACGCGAAACACCTCTACCGCAAGCTAGGGGTCAGCAATCGACTGCAAGCCGGCGAAGCGGCGCGCCACCTGAAACTCATCTAAGTTCCTCTGTGTAATCTTTGCTTACAACCACCCGCGAAACCACTCCATAGGAGGGTGCTGTCTCCTCACGTGCTTGCTATAATGCAGCAGACGTTTGGATAAAGACTCTTTACTAGTCAAATAGCCATAAAACAAAGGAGAATATGAATGGCATCCACGATAACTCATGAATATATAGCGCTGCGCAAGCTGCTATGGATTGGCCCGTTGGCTATTGTCAGCGCGGTCATTGCTAATCTCGTTGTGCGCGCCATCGCAGTCGCGTTTTTGGGAGTCTCTGAGACATTCCAGTACTTTCAGGCCACGTATATCATCGGCAGTACGATCATTTATCTACTGCTGGCTCTGGTTGCCTTTGTGCTGGTCAGTCGCTTTGCACACCGGCCTATCCACTTCTACCGCGTGCTGGCGCTCGTCGCCCTGCCCGTCTCATTTCTTATTCCTGCCATGGCCCTGAGTGGTTTATTGCCCACTCCCGGCATAAATGCGCCCATTTTCTGGACCATGATTGTGATGCATAGTGTTTCTGCCGTCATCGTCGTTGGTCTGCTGACCACATTGACGCGCAAGCAAGCATAACAACCGAGGCGAGTAAAGCTCATGACATTTTCTAAGGAAAGGAGAGCATGATGCCTCACCATCTCTATAGGAACTACCGCATCATAAGCGTGTTGTTCTGGTCCTTCCCATACT
>JBDTHH010000097.1:0-7650 GCA_039937055.1 Ktedonobacteraceae bacterium
GGAGATTGTGCAAGCCGCACGCGCATTATACAACGCTGGGAAAAGAGAGCAGCCAGGCAAACGGCGGAGACCGAAATCCAAAAGACACTAAAGCGCTAAAATGTGGCTAGAGCACCTCTTGCCCACCGCAATGCGGTGGGCAAGAGGTGCTCTAGCCACCACTCCTACAGGTACCACGGGCCTCAAGCGCCGACCTCTACATCTATCGGTTTAAACGTGCCGTTATTGGACATTTCGGCTGAGCACGCCGTCAGACCCACATACATATCCATCTCTGCCCGCAGCACAATAAAATCTCCCGGACGCGACAGTGGAGGCGCGATCTTTATTTCGCCACTGGGCAGCACATCGACGTTCATAAAGATATTGAAGGTCGTAGGAATGGCACTGTCTGCAATACCAAATTGTGCCAGGTTGTTTGCCAGGTTCTCGAAACAACTGGGATGATGGCCCTCGTAGCGGTACATGATCTTAAACATCTCCGGGCTGCACGGCGTGAGAAGAAAATCGTGCTTGCCGACCCTGTCCTCTAGAATTGTGAACATGGGGTTACTTTTATTTGAGTAGAGAACATGCGTGGTTGTCAGGTAGACCGTATTGTTGTAGTCAAAGCTGCGCCCTGAAGAGAGCCACTCAGAGGTGTCCGGGCGCGCAAAGGCCATCAGGTCGGAGACCTGCTCTCCCTGCGGATCAATGACCCGCAGGAGTTGACCCTTCTTCAGCTCAAACCCAACGCCGGTTTGCGGTTCCAGGTGGTAGCGCGTTCCAGGTTTCATGAAAATCTCTCCTTGCTGTCAACTTCTGCATGCTGTTGATGGGGGACGAAAGGACAGCGCCAGCCTTCCTCTACAGGGCGCCCCGCGTATTGCCGGGCCTCGGAGACGACGCCAAAATCGCTGAGCGTGGCATTGATGCTGCCCTGCAACTCGTAGTCTCGCTTGCGAATAGTTTCTTGCATCCGCGTGAATTTGCCGCGCTCGCGCAGGTGATCGAACTGGTAGTGCGCATTGAAGATCAGTGTCGGCCAGGCGAAACGCCGCGTCCAACGCCAACTCAGCGCGGACAGACCCACGACAAAAAAGGCCCGTCCCGCAAAGCTAAAGGCAAAGCGCGGATCTTGAGGATTGGAGGCCACGGAAGGGTCCCACTGGTGATACACGCGATCTTGCTCATACAGACTTTGGAGTTGCGCCCACAGGTGCTGCTCGAAGTCCCTTGCATCGGCGGGCTGCGGTCCCGTGAAGCTGGCGGCAAAAGTGGTGAAGTCCTCGTTTAGCTCCGTCTGTTCCTGGACGAAGGCGAACAGGTCACGCGCCAGTCCGGCAGTTGATCCAGGGGCGTTCATCTCGCCGTAGAGGCCGAAGCGATAGGTGCCTCGACGAATTGCCGCTTTGGCCCCGACACAGGAAAATCGCGGATTGAGCACGAGCGAGCGGAAGGCATCATGCACATATTCCATCAGTGGAGTGGGAGCCTGCTCGGGATTGAGCAGTTGCACCAGGGTGTTGTGCTGGAAGGCGGAGTAGCTGCTGTTCGCACGGGCGAGATCACTGGTAAACGGGTTGCGATACTGCCGATCTTCATTGATATATGCAGGTATCATACTATGTCTATCCTTATTGAGTTGAATTATGCTAAAAAGCTCCCTTATCGCTGTATCATCTGCCCTGATGAGCGACGGAGAGAGGGATTCTTCGTGTTCAGTCGCGTCGTTTGCACATGGCTATGGCGCTGCCGCAGGACTTTCATTGGTGTCGCAGCCCTTGTAATGACGGATGTACGATAGGGCATACCTTTCGCGAAGAGTCGCATGCCCACGGCAACCCAGATACAGAGCGCGCGCTCCACCAGCCAGGCCGGAGCCAGCAGGGAAGCCGCGGGCGGGAAAACTTCTCGTCCTCCTGCTCTCCTCCTGCCCAGTTCAGCCAGGCCAATGACTGCCAGCACTCCGGCGGCCAGCGTACCCCGGCGCCGCAAGAGCATGAGCGTCAGGATCAGTGGGAGCAGCGACAATAACACCGCCAGGCGTAGTGGACGCGCAAACTCATCATATGCCTGGCGTATGCGTTGCGACCAGAAATGGCGTGAGCTGGACGGAAGGCGCCGCACAAACAGATCGAGCGGGACGACCTCTCTGCCCCCGGCGGCACGTACCGTGCGTATTAACTCCAGGTTCTCGAAGAGCACATCGCCATCGTAGCCACCCGTCGCCTGGAGCACTGAGCGTCGCACTCCCAGCGTGCCGGGCCAATCGCCTCCGCTCATGCGATTGAGGAGAGTGCGCCCGCTATCCCACAGTGTATGCCAGGACCGCGGCTCGAAGTAGTTCTGCGGTCGCACAACATGAGCGTCTTCCAGCAAGGTAGCTACGCGCCGGAGGGCGGCTTCGTCATAGCGCACATCGTCATCGGCGATCAGCAGTTTCTCGTGCCTGGCGTAGCGCAGGCCGGTGAGCACCCCTTGAACTTTCCCATTCAAGGTATGGATATCCGCATCTGGCGGTCTATGTGCCGCGAAGGCGTTCCAGTATGCCGCATGTATGGCAAAGACATCTGGGGGCGAACCATCGATCACAAGCACCTCCGCACGTTCCGCAAGCCAGCGCAGGTAGTATGTCAACTCGTCGATCTCTGCCGCGGGCTGACTACGCTTGATTGGCAAGATGTACGTTATTTCGATGATGACCTCCTGAGCCTGCATCTAAACAAGGAGCCTGCTATTAGTACGTTTAGCGAGCAAAAAGATATACAGTATGGTGAAGCACCAGCCTTCAGGTGGGGAACTCTCTTAGCGCGTGGGGTCCAACTGACCCCGTGTAGGCTCCGCTCAGCAGAACCACGACTCGGTGAGATGCGGCAGCACCTTGCGCGGCCCGTACTGTTTCAATGCGCAGGAGAGGCACATATCCTGCCCGGCGGCGGCGAGCGCCAGGGCCTTGATGCGAAAAAACGTCTCCAGCGGGTCGGCCTGGGTCTGCTCGGCCTGTTGCATCGCGTCCGCAACGTGCCGCTGAAGGTCGTCCATCCGTGGGTCGGGGTGCTGCCAGCGATACGTATACTCGGCGGCATCCAATGTCCCGGCCCAGGCTTCACTGCCAGGGGTATCCAGCAGTGCGGAGCCAGGAGGAATCAGCAGGCGAATCGAGAAGTGGACGGGATCGATGTGCTCAACTAGACGCCGCTCTTCGAAGAAGGTGAGTAGTTCTATGTAGCTCTCCAGCGTTTCCCACGGCGAGAATGGCATCAACGATGGCCGCAGGACGATGCCGACCTGCTCCATAAGATCAAAGACCTCGGCGACATCTGCCTTCGTGTGTCCCTTGTCGAGCCGGGATAAGACCGTGTCGTTGATGGACTCGATGGCCGAGACCACAAAGATGCAGCCCAGGTCTTTGAGTTCCGGCAGCAGGTGACGCTGTTTCAGCAGGTGTTCAACCTTAATCGTTGCGTCGAAGGTCACTGCTGGAAACTCCTGGTGCATGGCGCGTGCGATACGTAGGGCATGCGT
Organism: Ktedonobacteraceae bacterium; assembly: GCA_039937055.1. Lineage (GTDB taxonomy): Bacteria > Chloroflexota > Ktedonobacteria > Ktedonobacterales > Ktedonobacteraceae > JALYTT01. The sequence continues at coordinate 3,508 of JBDTHH010000097.1, forward strand.
TGGTCCATTGAGGAAATCGGGGTCGCCGAATGTGATGTGTCCCGCGCCCTGTGCGACCTGGCCCTGAATGTCCGCCAGGACGATCTGCGCCGGCACAGCGAAGAAGCGTCCCTGGTAGATGGGGGTGATCGGGCAATGCTGGCAGGTATGTTTGCAGCCCCGCGTCGTCTCGGTATAGCCGGTGAGTCGCGTCGTACCCTGCCATGCCAGCCGGGTATAGCGCTCAAGGGCCGGCAACTGGCTGCGGTCCGGCACGACGAAAGCGCTGCGCTGTATCCATGGTTCACTCGGGGCGAGGCGTGTGTAGACTCCGGGGATGGCGCAGCTCTCTTCCTGTTCCAGTGCTTCGCTGAGTGAGAGCAGGGGCAGCTCGTATTCACCGCCAATGGCCGAGTCGATGGTGCCTTGCAGCAGGTACTCAGCGTTGAGCAGGGCATAGAGTCCGTAGAAACAGATGTGTGCCGTCGGGTTGAGCGTGCGGATGCGCTGCGCAATCTGTTCTCCCAGGCGCAGCGCGGTATGCATGGGCACGGAGATGGCCACAAAGCGCGCCTGGCGGATCGCCTCAGGCGTCAGTGTCTCAACAGCGGTATCGACGGGCAAGGGACTATACCCGGCCTGTCGCAGCCGGGCCAGGAGCGAGGCAAGTTGAAATGGCTGGTGGCCCAGTTCGTAGCAAGAAATGAGTAGGATATCGCCAGGTGCTCTCATTTCTTGCGTGCCGGGGCGCCTCCACCTCCGCCTTTACTGCTGGGCGCCGCGCCCCCACCTTTACTGCCAGACGCCGCGCCGGCAGTCTCCTCTTCCGGCATCCAGCCTTCGGGCATATCAGTTGTGGGACCAAAGAAAAACTCTTCCATCTGTTCGCGCAGGATTTTGCGCGACTCTGGATCGGCCATATTCAGCCCGTAGTGGTTGATAAGCAGCGTCCTCTGCTCCTCCCACATCTTGTAGGCCTGCGCGGAGACGTTCTCGTAGATGCGCTGGCCCAGTTCACCGGGGAACGGGGGCTTGTCCAGTCCGGGCAGCTCGCGTCTCAGTTTGACACATGTAACCATTCGTGGCATGATACACTCCAGTAAAGGATCTTGGGATAACACCAATAGATGTTGCTATATTACCTATGTAGAGATGGTACATGATGGAATCGTCCCTGTCAAATGCTGCCGTTTCAGCGCACCCCTCCCCGCGTGTCCTTTTCCTTGGTATGGAGAGCAATTTTTCCTATCCTCCTCTGCGTGCGTTGCTGGAACACGGTATTGAGGTCGCTGCCGTCGTCATGCCAGCCTGGCCCATGCCCAGCCATGAGTCGCGAGCGATATGCTTGCGTGAGCGGCCACAGAGCAGGCATACGGTTTTGCCGCTGCTCAATGCTGCACTGCACCCCTCTATTTCGCGGCTTGCCTGGGAGCAGCAGATACCGCTCTGGGAGGTGCAGCGTCTGGCGGACCCGGAGACGCTCTCTGTGCTGGCGCGCTATCAGCCGGACCTCATCTGTGTGGCCTGCTTCTCAAAACGTATCCCGCGTGTGTTGCTGGAACTCCCGCGCCTGGGTTGCCTGAACGTCCACCCTTCGTTGCTGCCAGCATACCGGGGGCCAGTTCCGCTCTTCTGGACATTTCGTGGCGGTTGCCAGCAGGGCGGCGTTACGGTACATCTCATGGATGAAGGGATGGATACTGGCGCTATCCTGATGCAGGCCCCCATCGTGGTTCCCGACGGTATCAGCTATGCCGAACTGGAGGCCCGCTACGCCTCCCTGGGTGGAGAGTTGCTGGCGCGTAGTGCCTGGGATCTCTGTCAGGGGCGCGCCGTGTGCCTCCCCCAGGATGAAGCCAGGAGCAGCTATCAGCCTTTCCCCGCGGCCGAAGATTTTGTTGTGCCTATTGACCAATGGAGCGCGCGCCATGTCTACAACTTTATCTGCGGTGTTATCGATTGGGGCGGGCCGATTACTCTTCAGATCGGCAGCCGACGCTTCATTATTCAAGAAGTTATTTCGTATAGTCATAGAGAGGAGAATGAGGCATTCACCAGTGTACCGCTTTCACTAGATGGAGAGCTTTCCATACCTTGTAAGACGGGGAGGGTGGTAGTACGCTCTTCGTCTCAGTCTATGCAGACTGGGGGCTTGCCTCGACCCGCGTAGGTCTTAGCGAAGCTGTGTTAGCTGAGGAGATCTTCAATCGTGTGTAGCAGTTCATCTAGTTCGAGGGGTTTATGCATACCGATAAGCTGGCGTTTTTCAATTTCTTGTTTTGGCAGTCGCGCACTCATTATAATGGCGGGCAGGCCTGACAGTTCCTCCATGGCATGCAGGCGGTCGAACAGATCAATGCCGTTCATATTGGGTAATTGATAATCTAGAATGAACAGGTCAGGCTTCATCTTTTTCACAGCCTTGAGCGCCTGGAAGCCATCGGTAACAAGTAAAGCCTGATAAGGTGTCTCCTGTGAAATCGCCTGAACAAGGAATACTCCTACACCCTCGTCATCCTCTACTACCAGGATCATCTTCGTAAGCTGTCGTTGGTCTGACTGCGGTTCTGCGGTCTTCTGAGACATCTTCCCATCCCGTTATAAGCGTGTCGCTCTAGCAGAGTATCGTCTAGCGCAGCCGCTAATTTCGGCGTCCGCCAAACATGAACGATACCAGATTATATTACGGCCTGGCCGCCAGGATAGTTTCACAACGAGGGTCCCGTTCGCATGCTATGTGCTCTGCTCATCGCTACGTATCAGAAGGACCGGGCAGGGGGCATGATCGAGCACAAAACGACTTACATGCCCGACCGATTTTGGTCCAAGTGCTGGCCCTGCACCTCTGGGAGAGCGCGAGCAGATAATGATAAGCTGTGCTCCCCACTCGCTGGCGCACCCGACGATTTCGCGTTCTGGGTGTCCCTCGCGCCTCAGCAGTTCCGCTCCCGGAAAAAAGTGTAGCCCTTCTTCAAGGATATCCTGGGCCGTGCTCTGCTCCGCCTGGTGCATTTGTTCCTGCCTGGGGGGAGCAAGATGCGGCACGCGCAGAAAGCGCTCACGCTGCCGTTGCATCTCGTTATGCGGACCGCTATCAATGACATAGATTAGCCCAATCGTCAACTCTTGCGCTCGAAATATCTGAGCGTAGATCGTATGAATTTGTTCAACATTCGTGCCATCCAGGCAGCAGAGCACCCGCATGGTTTTCCTCCTATGGTAGAAGTAGCCAGATCATCACTATCCCTGCCAGGAGCATGAACGGCGTTACCAGAATACCCACCTTAAAGTAGTCCAGTCCTGATACATCAAGGTTACGACGCCTGAGAATCAAGAGCCAGAGGACCGTTGCCAGCGAGCCAACGGTGGTCAGGTTCGGACCCAGGTCGCAGCCAAAGATGGTTGCCGCGACAAAGCCCAGTTGGGTCGCACGTGTTGTATGCTGCATGCCATGAAGGGCCGAGGTAAGCACTACGCTCATCGGTACATTATTGATGAGGTTGGTTCCCACCGTTGCTCCCAGCGTTCCCACTGTGACCGCACCCAGGCTGCTGCCTCCAGAGAGGTGCAGCAAGAGTTGTCCAAACTGTGTGGTCAGCCCGCTACCCTCTACGGCCTGGACAATGATAAACATGCCCGCGATAAAACCAAAAATCGACCACGAGATGTGCCCGGCTATAGCCTGCAAGGCGACCTGCTTCCACCTCAGCGCACCTGCGAAGAGCAGTGCTGCACCGCCCAGGGTGACCAGCGAGAGAGGGAACTGCGTCGCCGACGCGATAATATAGGCGATTACCACCAGAAGTAAGACGCAACAGGTATAGCGAAAATACCCCCTGTGCCTGGTGGGAAAGCCTGAGGAGGCGAGCCGCTTGATGTCAAAGCTCCCGCGCAACTGCTTGCGATATAGCAGAAAGAAGATCGCGATATTGATGCCGATGACAAGCAGGCTGGGAAGGAACAGCAGGCGCAGGAAGGTCCAGAGATCAAGGTGAAAAGCCGAGAGGACAATGATGTTGATTGGATTACTGACAGGTAGCAGGAAGGAAGCGGTGTCGGCAATGAACGTACAGGCGAAGAGGAATGGGAGCACAGGAAGCCGCAAGCGTGTAACTAGCGTATACACAATGGGCGTCAGGATAAGCGCCGTGGCATCATTGGAGA
>JBDTHH010000098.1:0-5648 GCA_039937055.1 Ktedonobacteraceae bacterium
AAAGCAGCACTGCCGCGAGAATCTTTGTGGCTCTGGGCAACCGGCGTCTGTACTGCCCCAGCCTCTCAAACGCCGGGACCTCGCCAATGCCCAGCGTAGCCAGCGCGATCAGTGGGGGTGCCAGCGCCACCAGGTGATGCGGGAAGAGCGGAAGCTGCTGCTTAAGTAGCAACACGGTCCCAAACAACCAGGCAACTAATGGAAGGACACGCATATCCAGGCGTATGACCGCGATCAGCGTTCCATAGAGCGCGGCGAGACCCAGGGGGGTAAACAGTTCCCGCCCGATGACCTGAAAATTCATCCCCCTGGTATAAGCAAAGGCTGACGAGGCGGCGGTATGGAAGGTCACTACCATCTGGATAAAGGTGTGATATGTACCAAGGAACGGGAGCAACAGCAACAACGCCGTGACGATGCAGGCGATAATGCCCCCCGCGATAGGTACCAGGCTGCGCCGTCCGGTTCCTGGCTGCCGCTTCCAGATCTGCACGAGGCGCAGCAGGATCAGCAGACCGACCGGGATCACGGTGGCGGCGACAAGCAATTTGCACAAAATACTCAGCGTAAGCACCACGCCGGAGAGGACCGCCCAGCACAGCCCGGCGCGTCCATCGGGATGCTCCCACCATGTGAAGATCAAGCCTACCGCGAGCAGCGAGAGGGCCGCGCTGGGCGCATCGGCCTGCACTACGCGCGACTCTACGAGGAAGATCGGACTCACGACGAGCAGCAGGACGGCCACCAGCGCCCCCAGGCGTCCATGCAGCGCCCTGCCAAGCAACAAAGCGCCCACAAAACCTGGCAGCGACAGCAGGACAATGCCAAACCTGGCGGCCCCCAGCGTCCCGCCAAAGAGGGTGAACAGTGGGTACAACTCAAGCAAAAAGAAAGGCGGCTGCGAGTAGAACACCTGCTGGTAGAGAGAGTATCCCGCGCTCATCGCGCGCATGGATTGCCAGTAGACCCCTTCATCGTAATCGCGCTCGATAGGCGCGCCCAGTTGATACAGGCGCATGCCGACGGCCACCATAAGCAGCCCTACAATTACTATCCACACAAGCGCGGTTTGCCAGTTGGGCCCCGCAGCCCACCTCTCCCCATTGAGATCCGTATCGTTGGTCAACGTCCCGGTCGCCATATAGCACACCTCATCTTCTATCCTCATGGTAAATATCTACCATAAACAACATTTTCCTATAGATGTATACGACTGGACCTGGTGTTCGGGAACAAATTCTCTGCCCTATAGCCAGGAAATTAGGTCTCGCATCTTACGAACATTCGTGCGATAATATGGGAAGAAAAGGCCAGGCAGTTCGCAGGCCAGGCAGGCAGAAACTATGCCGGATGGAGAGATCGATTATCTATGGCACGGTCCTATACGCTTCGCTCGCGCAGACCCCGCCGGAGGACACGGAGGCGGGCGGTCCAGAAATCTATCCAGCAATCGTTTCAACTCACGGCCCTGGTTCTGCTATCCTTGCTCATCGTCTTCTGGATGTTGAAGACTACCGTGCTTGCGACCGCCACGGGTCCCTTGCAAACCTATAACGTGGTGGGCGCGCCGTCGATCGAGGCCGATTTTATTGAGCGCGTGCTCGTCTATTATCATTCCCCGGCGGCGGGCAAAGGGCAGGCGCTCTACGACGAGGGCCTGAAATATGGCATCGATCCGGCGTATGCGCTGGCGTTCTTCATGCATGAAAGCACTTTTGGAACCAGGGGCGTCGCGACCGTCACGCATTCGCTGGGCAATATTCGCGCCACGCAGGGCTACGCGCAGTACGATGGCTACCGGTTGTACCGCACCTGGGAGCAGGGCTTTGAGGATTGGTACAAGCTTATCGCGAAGCAGTATGTTGACCAGTGGGGACTCTCGACCGTCGATCAGATCATTCCGGTCTACGCGCCGAGCGCCGATCATAACGATGAAGCGGCCTATATCCAGTCTGTCGAACACGCGGTCGATACGTGGCATAGCGGCTCTGTAGCACTATGATGTCTATTCAGCGCTGCCCCGTGGGCAGAAGGAGGCCACGCCATGATGTGGAGCCCCATCCAGAATCGCATGCGGGAACTGATACACAAGAGCGAGAAAGAGCGCGGCGAGAAGGAGTTCAACCGGCGCCAGGTGTGGGGATTAAGGCTGAGGCAGCGGTTGCAAAGTGGCGGTGGCTGGTTAGAGCGGGGATTGGCGGTGGTTATGCTCGTCGTAGTTGCCCTATGCGGCTGCTGCCAGCCATTCCGCGTGTGGTTTATCAGCATGGTTCATATGCTCGCTACGAGATAAGCGCGCGTATGCCGGCAGGACGCGCTGAGTATCATTCGTGACATCCCTGGCCGGTGTCACAGTATCTGGAGGGAAGGATTTTCTATGGATAATGCTATCAATGAAGCGCAGGGGGGAACACATTTCTGGCTACGCTATGCGCAGCAGTTCACGGTAGGCGCGCGCACCCACACCATCGAGATGAGCTTTCCTGTGCCTATAGGTGCGACCCCCGAGGAGTGTGCGCGCCTGCTCCAGGAGGCCGATGCCAGATTCAAGCAGGTTGAGACTCACGTCGAGCGCCGTGTGACCCAGATGCAGCACAGATCGGCTCCACAGCCCGGCGCGCCCGCCTCAACGCCGACCTCCCGGCCAGCAACCCAGCCCGCCAGCCGTCCCCCGGCTCAACCTGCCGCCGCGCCCTCATCACCTACCGCGCATATACTCAGTCGCGACCCCCGCGAGGCTGCGGATGTCGCTGCCTCTCCCGCCACCAGCTCCGCGCCACCTCGCACTCCCCAGGTACAGGAAGCGGCAAGCAGACAGGAGACTGCGTCACCCCGGCCGCCGGCAAGACTCAATCTACCCTCTACTCCTGGTCCGATGCGAAATGAAGGCAGCAACCTCAAAGTTGCCGAGTTCTTAAATATTGTGCGCGATAACTATAAGCTGGACCCCAGGGAAGTGATGGGACTCTTGAATGTGAAAAGTCTCTCCACCATCAATCTGAACGATGCACTGGAGGACCTGCGTCATATCATAGAGCAGAACAATCATGCCACCCCTCCTGCCAATCAGACTCCTGGTAACAGACCAGCCTCCCGACCTGATGAGAAAGCGGCGCCAGCGTCCAGGCCAGAGAACATAACCAGTGCGCAGACCGCACCTGTACCCGCGGTGCAGGCGCCCTCCGCACCCGCACCCACGCACCAGGTCGCCAATGGCAACAATCGCGCTGCGACCCCTGCCCGCGAGGCCCAGGCCGGCTATGGCTTTGACGAAGAGGAAGACGATGACCTGGATTTTGAGGAAGAAGACGCTGGCCCACAGGAGCAGGGCCGTGAAATGACCGCCCAGGAAGAGGCGCGGGGGAGGCAATTGATCAGCGACCTGCGCGGTGTGCGTGGCAACAAACCGGCCAGCGAGTCTCGCCTGAATGTCTTGATGAATATCGTCAGCTCGCAGATCGACGAGGATGACCTGCAACGATTGGTGCGCGGTCTGTGGGGCGTATCCTACTTGAAACAATTGAAGGTCGACCAGGTAGAGAAACTCATCTCCTGGGGCAAAGAAGACGATTTCGAGGACGATGTGCAACTGGTGCTCGCCTTGCTCTAGGGGCGATGGCTCACCCCTACAAAAGACAAAACAGGAGGATACATCCCTATGCGCGTTGTAGCAGGTGAGGCCAAAGGGCGCAAACTCAAATCCCCGAAGACGCCGGGGACGCGGCCGATCATTGATCGTGTGAAGACAGCGCTCTTCGATATCCTCTCCACGCGCATTCGCGATACACGCTTCCTGGACCTCTTCGCCGGGACCGGCGGTGTGGGCATCGAGGCGCTGAGCCGGGGCGCCGCCTTCGCTACCTTTATCGAGATGAACGGCAGCGTGCTCAAAATTGTGCGCGAGAACCTCGGCATTACCGGTCTGCTTGCTCGCGCCGAGACAATCCGCGCCGACGCCTTTAAGTTTTTGCAGGCCCAGGCCGCCCCCAATCACACGACGCTGGCGCGCGTTCCCCGGAGCAGCGCCCCATATGATATCATTTATGTAGCCCCGCCACAGTACCAGAAACTGGCGGCGCATGCACTGGAGATGCTTGATAGCTCGCCACTCGTAGCCGATACTGGCCTGGTCATCGTCCAGGTTCACCCGAAAGAGCGCGAGGATGTGCTGGCGATCCCGCTGGCGCGCCTGCTCTTGCGCGACGAGCGCCGCTATGGCAGCACGCTCCTGCTGTTTTACGAAGTCAAGAGGGAGAAGTCCATCGATGTCGATACAACTACAACAAGCTGATTATATTATTGTATATGTGAGTGATATGACGCGCTCCACCGCGTTCTACCAGGACACGCTTGGTCTGCCGCTGAAGTTCACCTCGCCGGGCTGGACCGAGTTTGCCACGGGTCCCACCACCATCGCGCTGCACATGACAGGTGAGCAGAAGCTGCCGCCCCACCATGGTCGCCCACCGGCCGGTATGGCGCACATCGGCTTTGTCGTCGATGATATCGATGCCATCTACGAGTCGCTCAAGTCGCGCGACGTGCATTTCTCGCTGCCACCCACGAAGCAGACATCCGGCGTCACGCTGGCCGTGCTGCACGACCCCGATGGTCTGGGCATTACGGTGCAGCAGCGCTAGCCCATAGGGAGGAAGGCCAGGAAAGCCATGTTGAATACACCCGGACCGGCAGGGGGGCGCTTCGCCTTCCTCGATGCCGGAGAAACCGCGCGCCGCCTGCGTATCGACCGGCAGACGCTCGACCGTTGGGTCAACGAGGGCCGTCTCAAGGCCTATCGAGGCGTGGGCCGCGACCAGTTCTTTAAGGCCGCCGAAGTCGATACGCTCACCAGAGAACTCTACCCGCCGGCAGAGTTGGCGGACGCCATTAAGGCCGATGAGCAGGAGACCACCGGCGCGAGCCAGTCCTCTATCCAGCTCACTCCTCGCAAGAAGCAGCAGGACCCGCAGATGCGCGTCTACCTGCGCCTGCAAGCCGGTGCCAAGTGGTACGACACCTCCGAAGAGGATATCCGCGCCTGGTTCCAGCAACTCGCCCCCGATGGCTACGAGCGCAACAAGAAAAACGCGCAGCACACCATCAAGAAGCTGCAATACCTGGTAAGCCTGATCGAGGAGGCCGAGCAACGGTAGAGACACAAGGCGGGTAGGGGCAGGCCACGCGTGGGGGGAACCGGGCGCAGGCCACGCGTGGGGGGAACCGGGCGCAGGCCAGCGGCGCCCCTACACGAAAGAGGATCTGTCGGTGTTGGAGCAGGGCGACCGCTGGCGAGCGCGATGGATCGGCGTTGAAACAGGGCACCCGCGAGGGATGCCCGTACATCTCTGACCGGGCGGGGTTGGCGTGGCGATGGGGACACGTGCTCGTCATCGGTTCCATCGCCGATCTGGTGATTCGTCTGGCAGCACCGATCGCGGGGTATGAGATGTACGGGCATCCCCGGCGGGTGCCCTGTGCCAATACCGCCATCTGGCTTTTACACGGGCAGGTTTTTTCCGAGCGCTTCCTACGGCGTCCATCTCGCCGAGAAGATCATGATGCGCGATCGCGGCCGCTACTGGCTCGTGCGCCCGCATAGCCCGGCCGAGAGCGAGGCGTGAACGCCTGTTTCATTGAACCTGACACGC
>JBDTHH010000099.1:0-8617 GCA_039937055.1 Ktedonobacteraceae bacterium
GTAGGACTGATCCCCGAACAGGATTGGGAACTGCCCAACCTCGCTCCCTCGCTCTACGGCACGGACCCGACCAGCGCCTCGATTGGTTTCCAGAACGGCCATCCCGCTGGTTCGGCCGCCCCGCTGACCTGGTCTGCCGGCGTATACGTGCGTCTCTTGCGTGACCTCACTACAGGGAGCCTGCTGGAGCAACCAGCAGACACATACAATCGCTATATAGCTCATCAGCAGGGACAAACCAGCCTCACCGTCACGGCACCAGGCAATCTCACAGCGGTGAACGGTTCGCCGGTAACGGTGACTGGTACATCGGTGCCCGGCAACACCATCTATGTGGCAGCCACCAATACCGACAATAACAGCCAGACCACCGTAGTCAGTACTCAAACCCATGCTGATGGCTCTTTCAGCGTGCCAATCCCCATAACAGGGGGCACCAGCGTGCTGAATACCGTAGCGTTTAGTCCCGGTGGAGCGACGGCCCACGACCAACGGTCTATCGTGTTCGACTTCACGCCCGGCACGGTGATCCTTGATGTGACAGACCCCTCCAACGACGACAACGGTCCTGGCAACTACGCCTATCCGACGGCTAGTGATTTCCACGCGGGAGCCTTCGATATGCAGCAGTTCCGCGCCATTCTCAGCCCCGATGGTTCGACCGTCACCTTCAAAGTGCAGGTGCGCGACCTGACGCCAACTTTTGGCAGTCCGCTGGGGGCGCAACTGCTGGATGTGTACGTGCATAATCCGAATGCAGCCGCGGGCGATACCTCAACGGCCGCAGCCTTCGCGCAGCGCAACTACGTCATTGACCCCGCTGCGGCATGGAGCAGGCTGATCGAAGTGCAAGGGTTCGGCCAGCGCTACATCGACGCCCATGATAACACGGTGGGCACGGTGTCGATCAGCGCCAATGCCATCTCGCGTTTCATCACCTTCAGTGTGCCAACAGCGAGCCTGGGTGGGCAACCAGGATCAGGGTGGGGCTTTACGGTGACGTTGACCGGCCAGGATGGTTTCCAACCAGATCAGGCCCGCGCCTTCACCTCGACACCTGGTGCGTACACGTTCGGCGTGTGTGCAACGGTGAGCAGTGATCCACACTGTACCGTAGACCCGAACACGGTGCCTAAGGTCATGGATACGATCACTCCCCCTGGAGTATCGCAATCCAATGAACTGGATTACACGTTGCATACTCCCGTCACATTACAGGATGTCGTCATACCATAGTGTGCCTGCTCAGGGCTGACAGGAAGACAGGCGAAGACAATTCTTCTGTCTTCCTGTCATATCATGACGCCCGCTCTTGATGCTTTTCTCACTTTTGAGCATGCTATTGTCCTGCGTATTTTCAGCATCTATTCTGAAGAGAATGAGGACAGAGGGATGGATAATTGGATGCTGTATACACCAGATGCAGGGAATGTTATCACTGTTCATCCGGGTGGCAAATGGTCTTACGGTTTGTGAAATTAGGAGTCATTCCGGCAGAGAGCCGTTTTTAAAATGTTACATCATCCTCTAGAAGCCTTGGCCTTCCAGCGATCCATCCCTCGCTTTTGGCACCCTCCATTCCCTCTGCTGCCTGGTTCACAACCACTCATGTACAGGCATATCTGCAAACTCACCCGTTCGTTGGGGGAACGGTTGTAAAAGGCACAACAGCCAGTGTCTTTCGAGAGTCCTGACTTTGTCCGCTTTTGGCTTCCATAGGAGTTTCATCTTATAGGATAGTATTCAACCAAATCAGGAAGATGCTTCTGTTCAATAAAGAAGGAAACGCAAATAAGGTGTTCAACGGGGATGCATTATCCAGGAGCCAGGAACTTGAATATGTACGCAAAGCTGCTCATGGAGATCACGAGGCTTTTCGTCATCTCGTTCTCGCCTATGAAACGTCTATACTCACGTACCTTCAATCAATCCTGGGGGATTGGGAGAGTGCCCGTGATCTTGCCCAGGAAACCTTTATCGCGGCATTTTACGCCTTACCTCGCTGGCAACCTCCTGAATCACTGACCCGTTGGCAATCTATACCGCAAAAAAATGGGCAAGGAGCTCGCTCTCTCGTGGACCATCCTTTGGCTCCCTGGCTCTACCGTATTGCCACAAATCATGCGCTGACCTTTCTCAAGCAACAAGGCAGATATAAACGTGCAGGAGTATCTCTTCCTCTTGAGTATCACCCCGATATCAATCAGATAAGTGAGTCCATGGGAGAGTCTCAAGGCGCTGTTGAGGGCTGGGAGAATGGTTTTGCCGTACGCGACTTGTTACATGAGGCTTTGAGCCAGCTCTCAACAGATGATGCATTGTGTATCGTCTTACGGTTTGTCGCTGGTGAGCGCTATGCTGAAATTGCCGAGCGCTTCGGGATGACAAAAGAAGCGGTGCGGAAACGGGTGGCACGAGGACTGCTTGTCCTACGTTCCGTCTATCAAGCGTTAGATAAGGAGAAATAACAATGGGCACTAGAGACACGGGAGAGCCATCTGTTCATTCAAGAGCCTTTCATGAAGAACAATTACCGCTGTTTGATGCTTATGTGACGAACGAACTTGATGAAGACGAAAGAGCACACGTTGAGCACAATCTGCACCATTGTCAGGAGTGCCAGCACCTTCTTGCCCAAATCACCCGTCTTCGTCATGAACTTGGAACACTCTCAGAAACAGAAAATGCTGCTGTTCTAGCCGATGCGCGCCTCCATTCGCAGTCAATACTTCCGGCGGTTATAGCGCGTATTGAGCAAAGCGGAAACAAGAGAAATCATTTTACGGCGGAACGCACAAGTCAAGGACAGACCTCTTTCTATCCGCCAAGTGCCTATAGTCCTGCGCTTCTTGCTCGGAAGCGGAGGCGGGCCATCTCTCTTGGTCTTGGAGCTGCGGCATGTTGTGTCCTCTTGCTGGTAGGCCTCATCGTCACTCTTCAGAACGCTTCAACGTCAACAAGAAAAGGGCCGATCTCAGTGCCGCCTCCAGTCGTATGGATAAGGCAGCAACAACCTATGCTTGTCCAAAATAGGGCAGGAGTTTTTGCTTTAAAAGATATTGACATTACTACCACGAGAGAGTTCCGTTTCTATTATGCATTTCACTCGCCTCACCCAGGAACTATCCATGCCGTAGCCGTTTCTTCCCTGAATGCAGGTCAACAGCCTATCACCCTTTCCACGACAGTCTTGTCGCTGGGCACCATCGATGACATCAATGTTGGGGTGATTCGCGTCCAGTACCTTGATCGCATCGGTCAGGCAATTACGCTGAGGATTACTCTTCCAGGAGAAGGAGGTGGGCGCTGGCAACTCACGTCTCTAAAGCAGCGGCTAGCTGAGCCTCATCCTGAAGGGGGAGGCTTCTATGAGTTTTCTATCGATCAGCATCTCTTCCCGGACGTTATCTGGTCTGGACCGTGGATTGGAACGGCGGGACCATCACACTACTCAATGATTTCGCTTTTCAAGAATGCTACTGGCACGCGCTACATTTTTTTTGAGATAGACTATGCAGGAAAGATTATGATCATCACGAGAGAACGATGCATACAGCTTACGGGCGAACGGGCCTGCCAGTAAAAGGTCTGTATCCTTTCACTGGTTTTCCTCAGCTTCACGCGTAGACGAATTTCGCGCAAGCGCCCACCCCTTCTTTTTGCGTGCTCAGTCGCCGGTTGGGCGCACTATAGCTCGTGCGGGCGCGCCATCGCAGCCCGCTATTCGCAGGGGCAGGCAGATCAAGTCGTAGAGACCGGGAGTGACGGAGGCGAGGTTAAGTCCCTCGATAATCCAGATCCCGGCTCCCAGCAAAGCGTGGTGTGTCTCGGCGCCATCTTTGAAGAAGCCGCCGACCGAGAGGTAGTCAACCCCGACCGTTTGCACCTGTTGCTGTGCCAGGTAGCGTGCGGCCTCCTGCGAGATGTAGACAAAGTCCTGGATAAATTCGTCATATTCCTGTTAACTCTCCTTGATTTCCTTAGTGTTGGAATATTGCAAGATGCGCCTACTTACGTACCTGGCCTTGCTGTTGGTCTCCTTCCGCTTGGTTCTCTTATAAACCTCAAATATTCTCAACAAAGCAACGTATGCTATTGACAAGCAAGCATCAAATATGTTATATAGACGCATGAACATATTAAGAAGCTTTATGTAATTTTCACTTGGATCAGACATTCAGTTGCTATTATCCGCTAAGATACGATAGCTTAGGATTTACATATCCTAAGTAGCACACCTTTATCTCCTGTTTCGTAGAAAACTATTCTTTAGAATAGTTAGAAAGAAAGGTTGGTTCTACATGGCAACACATCCTTCCATTCCTCCGTACCCTTCATTTTTGGATATGGCATATCCATACTTCCAACATTGTAAGAGTAGATGTGAGAATACTTTGTATGGGTATGGCATCATTATCGCTGTAATTCTCTTGTCCTTGCTTCTTTGTCCATCTCCCCGAGTGTTCGCTGCAACAGCGCAGAGCCAGGGCTCCCAGAAGGTGGCTCATCCTTTCGGTTGGTCTTGTGGGGACCCCAATAATGGCCATTGTTACGGAACACAGTATTGGGGTGGCGCTAATGGGGCTGACACACAAATTTCTTTAAATACATCCCTCAATGGCGGGGGGGGCCCGAATGACAACGCTGGCGAGAGTTTTGTCACAACTGAACTGTGGCTTAACTCGCCAAACCATACATATTGGGTGGAAGCCGGTGTTATAAGCCAACTCAGGTTAACTGGTGACGTTTTTCCTTCCTACTTCTGGGCTGATAACCGTCCGAATGGGGGAGGCTTTTCCTTCCATTATCTTACCCGTGAGGCATATAGCGGCAATGTCCTGGTTCGTATTACTCGAAGCGGTAGTAGTAGCTGGAATGTTCTGCTGCGTGATAATCTAGGAAGCTTGACTGGTACTTCGACCTATAACAACATCTCTATCGATACTATAGTTATAGGGACGGAGCTCCACAATAACTATCAGACAGCATATGAGCCAAACATCTATTACAGCAATAATAGGTGGCTAGGTAGCAATGGGAACTTTAACTATCAAGGTAATGATGGGTTAAACCCCCGTGAAGATTATCCAATACTGGCCGCTTGGTATAAGGGGCAGGATGCGCATAGTAGCGGCACTGGTGGCGTCTGGTACACCTGCATTCCTGGTCATGGATGCTAGCTCTTTTTCTTACGTACGCTGTTGATGCCATTAAGACAGATCTAGCTCTTCTATCACGAGAGCAGAGAAAGGCGACAAACAATGTTCCGTAACTCTTTCTGGATGAGTCTGATATTGGCTCTGGGTTGCCTCCTCCTTTTCGTTATCTCTACATCTTCTGACAGGCAGGCAGGAGCAGCCTCCATCCACACTACGTTGACCAATGTTCCATCATCCTCTAGAGATCTTGGCTTTCCAGCGATTCATCCCTCGCTTTTGGCTCCCTCCATTCCCTCTGCTGCCCGGTTCACAACCGCTGATGTGCAGGTGTATCTGCACACCCACCCGTTCGTTGGGGGAACGGCAGTGAAAGGCACAACAGGCAGTGTCGTCAGCATCCAGTTTCTGACCAGTGCCCAGGCCAGCGCGCTCATGAAGGGGGCGGAAACAGGGTTACCTGCTACTGCGGCTGTTTGCTATGTCAAATTGAAGGGGCCATTTACACTTGTGGCTCCAGGAGCGATGGGAGCCAGGCCGTTGCCTACAGTCGCGTATGGCGTTGAAATCTTTGATGGCCAAACAGGAAATCTGCTCATGTGGTGGGCCCCGTCGACCTGATCCTCGATTTGGCATGGCTGAACTTTTCAGGACTCTCAAAAAATGAGAGTCCTGACTTTGTCCGCTTTTGGCTCCCATCGTAGTTTCTTCTTATAGAATGGCGTTCAACTGAATCAGGGAGATGCTTCGGTTACATAAAGAAGGAAATGCACATAAAGTGTTCAACGGAGACGCATTATCCAGTGACCAGGAACTTGAATATGCACGCAAAGCTGCCCAGGGGGATCAGAATGCTTTTCGTTATCTCGTGCTAGCCTACGAAACTTCTATATTTGCGTACCTTCAATCGATCGTAGGGGATTGGGAGAGTGCCCGTGATCTTACACAGGAAACATTTATCGCGGCATTTTACGCCTTACCTCGCTGGCAACCTCCTGAATCCCTGAACCGTTGGCCGTCTCTACCGCAAAAAAATGGGCGGCACGTGGCTCGTTCTAGCCTGGATCATCCTCTGGCTCCCTGGCTCTATCGGATTGCCACAAATCATGCGCTTACCTTTCTCAAGCAACAGAGCAGATATAAACGTGCAGGAGCATCGTTTCCTCTTGAGGATCACACCGATATCAATCAGCGAAGCGAGTCGCTGGGCATATCTCAAGACGCTGTTGAAGCATGGGAAAATCGGTATGCCGTACGCGAATTGTTACAGGAGGCCCTGAACCAGCTTTCAACCGATGATGCATTGTGTATCGTCTTACGGTGTGTTGCTGGTGAGCGGTATGCTGAAATTGCCGAACGCTTAGGGATGACGAAAGAAGCCGTGCGTAAACGGGTGGCACGAGGACTGCTTGTCCTCCGTACCGTCTATCAAGCATTGGAGAAGGAGAAATAAGCATGGACACTAGAGACACGGGAGAGGCATCTGTTCATTCAAGCACCTTTCATGAAGAACAGTTACCGCTGTTTGATGCGTACGCAACGAACGAACTTACTGAAAACGAAAGAGCACACGTTGAGCATAATCTGCACCATTGCCAGGAGTGCCAGCATCTTTTCGCTGAAGTCACGCATCTTCGTCACGAACTTGGAACGCTCTCAGAAACAGAGAATGCTGTTGTTCCAGCCCAGGCGCGTCTGCATTCACCCTCAGTCCTTCCGGCTGTTCTAGCGCATATTGAGCAACATGCAAAGCAGAGCAATGAGGTTACCGCGCGACGTGCAAAACAAGGACAGACCTCTTTCCGGCCGCCAAGTGCCTATAGTCCTGCGCGTCTTGCTCGGAAGCGGAGGTGGGCCATCTCTCTTAGCCTTGGAGGTGCGCTGTGTGCTGTGCTCCTGTTGGTAGGCCTCATCATCACGCTTCAGAACGCCTCAACGTCAGCAAGAAAAGGCCAGATCTCAATGCCGCCTCCAGAGGTATGGATACGGCTGCCACAACCCTTGCTTGTCCAAAATAGCGCCGGGGTTTTTGCTTTAAAAGAGATCGAAATCACTGTTGCCAAAGAATTCCGTTTCTATTATGCATTTCGCTCAGTTCACCAGGGGACGATCCATGCTGTAGCGTTTTCTTCCCTGAATGCAGGTCAACAGCCTATCACCCTTGCCACGAGAGTCTTGCCACTGGGTACAATCGATGGCATCAACGTGGGGGTGATTCGCGTACAGTACCTTGGTCGCATAGGTCAGGCAATTACGTTGCGTATTACGCCTCCAGGGGAAAGAGGAGGCGTACGCTGGCAATTCACGCCTATCAAGCAACGGATAGCTGAGCCTCATCCTGAAGGGGGCAGCTTCATGTGGTTTCCTATCGATCAGCATCTTTTCCCGGACGTTATCTGGTCTGGACCGTGGACTGGATCAGAAGGATCATCACCATACACCATGATTTCGCTTTTCAAGAATGCTGCTGGCACACGCTCCATTTTTCTTGAGGTAAACTATTATGCAGGGAAGGTGGTGGTCATCACTAGAGAACAATGTGTCCATCTCGCGGGCAAACATATATGTCGGTAAAAGGTCTGGCGCTATCAGCAGGAGATGACCTGGAGTGATGCTGGAAGAGGCAGGCGTTCCGTGAGGCGCCTGCCTCTTGCTTCGCTGCGCTCAGTCGCCTCTTAGGCGCAGGATGGCTCGTGCGGGCGCGCCATCGCAGCCCGCTATCCTCAATGGCAGGCAGATCAGGTCGTAGAGGCCGGGTGTGACGGAGGCGAGGTTGAGTCCCTCGATAATCCAGATCCCGGCTCCCAGCAGAGCGTGGTGCGTCTCGGCGCCATCTTTGAAGAAGCCGCCGACCGAGAGATAGTCGACGCCGACCGTTTGTACCTGCTGCTGTGCCAGGTAGCGCGCGGCCTCCTGCGAGATGTAGATAAAATCCTGGATAAATTCGTCGCTGTGCCAGCACCTGGTCGAGTTCTGTGTTTTAAAGAGCACGCGCTCGCCCTGCTGGATTCGTTGTGTGCCAAGTTCTTCCGCTGTGATTGCGGCTGGATCGCTGATCTCGATCACGCGCGCCTGGCCAATAGCCGCCGTCAGCGGCATGCTATCGATGCCCTTGCCAGTTTGCAAGAAGTGTACCGGGGCGTCCATATGTGTGCCGGTATGTACGCCCATGGAGATTCGGGAGACATTGGCCGCGTCTCCCTTGCCAATGTCCATCATGCGCTCAATCTGCACCGGCGGGTTATCGGGCCAGTGTACCATTCCGGTCCGTAGCGGGACCGAAATATCAAGCCACTCTTGTGTCGCCATCGAAGTTCCTCCACATCTTGTTTATCTACTATCTATTCTAGCAGATACAATGCTCTTCGTAGTACTCTGTCACGCTTCATTCGCCGGCTTGGAACATGGC
Organism: Ktedonobacteraceae bacterium; assembly: GCA_039937055.1. GTDB lineage: Bacteria > Chloroflexota > Ktedonobacteria > Ktedonobacterales > Ktedonobacteraceae > JALYTT01. The sequence continues at coordinate 8,566 of JBDTHH010000099.1, forward strand.
GTCCGCGAGGGACGCCACTACACATAAACCGTTGATTGAAGCGTGACAGAGC
>JBDTHH010000100.1:0-4396 GCA_039937055.1 Ktedonobacteraceae bacterium
AAATCGCTCATAGTGATAGGTTTTTACACGTATCCTGGGCCTCCCTCCGCTTGTTCCTTGTACCGGATGGCATCTTCTGTCATCTTCCTCTTCCTTTCGTTACGACACAGGAGAGGACCTTTCAGGAGGGTCAAGGCCACGAGAGCATTTTTCTTTTCTCAGGAGATCACCAGAGGCTGTAATGTCTGGCGTCGCGCCAGGATGGTCAGAGCGTCGTTACTCTCCAGGTCTGCCAGTTGCAAGTGGATGGCAGGCTCACCGGCATACTCCACAACGCTGCTGGGTGTACTGCTCCAACGGGGATGCTGCAGAAGAAACTGCCGGGTGAGCGGATGCGACCAGTACACGAGCTGGTCCACAGACGGGATATTGCGCTGGATTTCATCTCTCTGACCACAGGACGAACAGTGCAGGCGTATCCAGAACGGGCAGGGATCGCGTGGGTCAGAACTACTCGCACCGAAGCTTCGGTCTGTCGATTGTGCCGCGAGGTCCTCGTTGCCTTTCACTTCTATCAACGCTGGCTTGCCACAATACCAGCAGGGATACTGGCCTCGTGCAAGCATGTGCATCATGTAGTCGGTCAACCCCTGCATGACGCGCTTCCAGGCGGGTCGGAAAGCTTGCAGTCCCGCGAGCGAAACCAGGCCCATGCTATGCACGGTATCCCGTCCATAGCGCTGGGAACAGTCCGGACAACGGAGATGCAGATTCGGCCGTTCTTCGGCATCAGGATGCATGAAACACCCTTGAAGATGCCGACGCATACACCAAGGACACCACAGGCGCGTCTCCTGCCAGCCGTCGGCGAGCGTTTTATCCAGCGCCAGGCCTAGTCCTTGCGCTTCTTCACGCAAGGGACCACTGAAGATCTGACGGAGTTGGCGGCGCGCCCGGTGGAGACGCGTATCGAGCGTACCGCTGGTGATGCCCAGGCGTTCGGCCACCTCGGCATGCGGAAGTTCGCGCAAGTAGCACAGCTCGACGAGCTGGCGTGCCGCCTGGGGCAGCGTTCCCAGGGCACGATCGAGCAGCAAGAGCATGTCCTGGCGGCTCAACTCCTCAAACGGATCGAACGCCTCAGGGGCAGGAAGTTGGGCAAGGACATCACGTTCCTCTTCGTCTGGAGCAGGTGATGAGAGCGGTGCGCGGCGGAGCAGATCCACTTCGCGCCGATGCGCCGCGCGCCGACAAACATTGCGGCAGATTTCATCAATCCAGAGGGGAAAGCCCGCTGGAGCATGCAGACGTTCCAGGTGACTCCACGCTTCGAGCAGCGTTTCCTGCACTACATCGTCGATGGTATGAGGCTCGATGCCCCGCGCCTGTGCCAGACGCGCCAGGCGTTGGCGCGTTTCGGTCAGTATCCCATCTTGATTGGTCAGCAGAGCCGAACGGAGCCGCTGCCATTCGCCAGGCCAGCTTTGTTGCGTCAACGAAGCTTGAAGTGTTTGCATCTCTCGCTGTTCCTTTCGTCTTCATCTTCATCTCCTATCTTATCACCTGAATCATCCTTTCCTGACATCATTTTTTCCCGATTTTTGTGCCGCCAAAAAAATGCGTAAGAATTTTTATCCTCAAACGATTAGGTATTGTCGAACGACGACGATGCACTGTGAAATGAAAGGATAACTTACCATGAGCAACACAGCAATGAAATCCCAGATTCTGACGCTGCTCCACTTCGCGCGCCAACAGGAGCTGGCGATGGTTGAGGCGCTGAGCGAGGCCGAACGCGACGCACAAGGGACGCCGGAGAAGTGGGTGGCCAAAGAGTATCTCGCAAACATCCTGTGTTGGAAACAATTGCAGACGCAGAAGCTGGCCACCGCGCACAGAGGCGAGATCCCGCCCCCGGTCTGGCGAGATATGGAACTGGTTCACCAGATCGATAGCGAGACGTTCTTGCGTTACCAGGAGCGCAGCTTCCAGGAGGTCCTGGCCGAGGCTGAGCAGGTCTTTCAGGCACTGGTCGCGCAGGTTGAGAGCATGAGCGAGGAAGAATTGAGCGATCCGCATCACTATCCCTGGCAGGAAGGTGATGAACCGTTGCGGGGAGAAACGATGGGCAACGGCCTCTGGCATCCCTGTCACCAGCTCAGTACTTTCTATCTCCAGAGTGGCAGGAGAGCGCGTGCAGTCCAGTTGCAAGAAGCCCTGTTGGCGGCTGTGCGGCAGGCCAACATGCCGGCGGAGAATCTGGGGGTGGTCATCTACAATCAGGCCTGCTTTTATGCCAGCCATGGCTGGCCAGAGAAAGCCTTGCAGCTTTTACCAGAGGCACTGCAACTCAGGCCCACGCTGATCGAATGGTCACAGCACGACAGCGATCTTGCAAGACTGCGCAACGATCCCGCTTTTCAGGCCATCTTTGCCGATCCCCGGCTCAAGGCTCCGGTGAGTAGGCTCATCAGCCCGCAAGAGTTGTCCGCCAGCAGCGCCACAGACGCGCCTCCACTGATTATCGATGTGCGCGGCTCGACCGAGTACCGGACCGGTCATCTTCAGGGAGCCATCAATATCCCGCTGGGCCAGCTGACTCACAAACACTCCCAGCTTCCACGAGATCGCCAGGTGGTCGCGTATTGCAACATGCATCATCGCGGCGAGTCGCGTGGAGAACGAGCTGCAGCTCAGCTACGGGAGCAAGGATACCAGGCACAGACACTCGACGGCGGCTACCCTGGCTGGAAGGAGCAGGGATTTCCGGTCGACGAGACACCTTAAAAGGATTTTTCCTAGAGGAAGGGGTAAAGAGCAAAGAGCGTGAAGCGTAGGAGGCAGAAATGCTGAACTGGAGCGACCTGCTGGTCACAACGATCATTCCTTTCTATCAAGATCTTCATCTATTGATAGACGCTCTCGATGAGATGGTCACCGGGACAACAAAGGAAGCGGCTGAGGCATCGTACCGGAACGTGGCGGGAGCGATTGCCAAAGTGGCCACCCTCTATCATCGCTCGCCTGCCGTGGTGACGGCCCGCAAGGCAGGCTATTGCGCCAGGAAGTGATTGATCGCCTCAAGTTATTCACAATAACACGCTATCAACTGGATAGAAAGCATAGTGCTGAAGTCGCTGTCGATTTCGCTCATCGCCATTCGTCGTTCTGCTAGAAGGACAACATTGAGTGCCTTTCTGAAAATAAGAAGGAGAAACGATAATGGCAAGATTTGGACTCGTGTATCTTGGTGGTGGCGCACCTGAGAATGAAGCCGAACGAGCAGCGACGATGCAAGCGTGGGGAGCCTGGTTTGGTGGACTTGGCAGTGCCCTCATCGATGGTGGCAATGCATTTACGCCGCACGCGAAAAGCATCACTTCCAAGGGAACTCTCAGTGCTGGTCCTGGAGACCTGCCTGTAACTGGCTACTCGATCGTCAAAGCTGACTCGCTGGACGCAGCAGTTGCGCTGGCGAAGGGTTGCCCACTTTTGAGAAGTGGTAGCCGCGCTCAGATCACGGTATACGAGGTAGACGAAACCCTCGGGATGTAGGGATCTGTCATGCTTCATTGCACGGGCATTAGGGCGCTCCCTCTGTCGCGTAGGGACCCGGCTTGCCGCGTCCGTGTGAGGCATCCCTTGGGGTGCCAGTGGGGCCTCCTGCCTGGCCGCGCACGCGAGGCCCGCACGGATGTGGCAAGCCGAATCCCTACGCGGATCGGGGCGTTTCACTCGTTCAATGAAGTTTGACAGGGCAGTAGGGCTCGTCTCAGACAATAAAAAGCCTGGCAGCTTTCTGGATAAGCAAGAGTGCTTCGCTGGCAGCACTTTTGCTTACATAGATAGATCACATGTTGGCAAGCGAGAGTTATTTCTTCGCATACGTTAAACCCACTCACATCGTACTCACCGGATCAATATCGATGCGCCACCCCGGCGGCGTCTCCAGCACGTGCAGCAGGGGGTGCAGGTCGGGGCCGCGGGCGATCATTTGCCAGCGGAACTCGTCGCGGATGCGCTCCATGACGGCGGGGGCGGGTCCCACGATGTCGGTGTTCTCCAGGCCCAGGCGTTCGATGCACTGGTCCAGGCGCTCGCGCAGCAGTAGGGACTCGTTCTGGGCGCGGCGGCGGTTCTCGTGGCTGTAGGTGAACTTGACGAACTGGCGGAAGGGCGGGTAACCGTAGCGCTTGCGCACGGCGATCTCGGCGGCGTAGAACTCGAAGTAGTCGTGGCGCGAGGCGGCGTCGATGCAGAAGTGCTGCGGGTTGAAGGTCTGGATGATCACCTGCCCGGCCACCTTGCCACGACCGGCGCGGCCGGCTACCTGCGTCAGCAGCGTGAAGGCGCGCTCAGAAGCGGCGAAGTCGGGGAGCATCAGCGCGATATCCGCCGCCACCACGCCCACCAGCGTGACGCCGGGGATGTCCAGCCCCTTGGCGATCATCTGCGT
>JBDTHH010000101.1:0-7432 GCA_039937055.1 Ktedonobacteraceae bacterium
TCGGGTTGGTTGGCAGCTTCCCGCTCGCGGCCGGCATCGCCGCTGAGGCGCCAGTTTGCCATTGGGTCTCGAAGAGATTTTTAGAAGCCTGAAGGCGGCCCCCGGTGTGTCCGGGAACGGGGAGCGATGGGCTTGTGCCGGTATCGACCACAATGCCGGCGGCGATCAGGGCCGCGCGCAAGGCCGCTGTCAGATCCTGTCCACGAGCGTAGCGGTCCTCCGGGCGTTTGGCCAGGGCGCGCAGCAGCACCTGCTCGGCCGCGATAGGCAGATCCCCACGCAGCAGGCGAGGCGGCTTGGGAGGCGTCTGCAAGTGCTGGGCGGCAATTTGCATTGGCGCATCGCCCCGGAAGGGGGTGGTGCCGGTCACCATCTGGTACAGGATCACGCCGAGGGAATACAGGTCCGCGCGCCCATCGACCGGCTGGCCCAGGACCTGTTCGGGCGACATATAGTCTGGCGTACCCACAGGCGCGCCTGGACCTGTGAGGCGGACGCGCGCCGCCTGCTCCTCCGAAATGATCTTCACCAGGCCAAAATCTGTCAGCAGCAAGCGGCCCTCAGGGGTCTTCAAAATATTGGCTGGCTTCACATCGCGGTGGATGACGCCGCGCTCGTGGGCGAAATCCAGGGCGGCGGCCAACTGGTCCATATAGTTCATGACTTTGGGCAGAGCCAGGGCACCCTCACGCTCCATCTCATCGCGCAGTGTGCCGCCACTGATGTAGGGCATCACCAGGTATGCCAGGCCGTTCTCTTCGCCATATTCATGCACCGGCATGATATTGGGATGTTCCAGCGAAGCCGCCGCGTCTGTCTCGCGCCGGAAGCGTTCCAGGAAGGCCGCGAGCTGGTTGGGAGTCAGTGACGTTGCGGGGAAGAGCACCTTCACAGCGACCTGGCGGCGCGGACGAGACTGCTGGGCCAGAAAGACCGCGCCCATGCCGCCCTGCCCTACCAGGCGTTGAAGAGTACAGCTTCCTAACACCATTCCTACTAATGCTTCAGCGTTCATCAAACCTTCCTCATTATACTGCTGACCTTCTATCTACATACGGTCAGGGATACATTTCAACATGGCAAAATATCCTCACGCTTGTACATCTTAGTCAATTTGATCTGATCTGACAATGGATCAGCCTCAAAAGCATGACCAAAGTAATGTTTTATCAATGCAATTGACATCCCCCCCATGCCTAAAAGAGCAGGGGATTCCCACCCTCACGAGTGAGCTTTCCTGTTTCAACGGGGGTTGCCCGCCAGGCTTTCACCTGAGCTGGTCTGACACCCCCTCCGCAGGCCGATGCGACGAGCCCCGCCGCCAACACCGAGAGTCCCTCGATGAGAACATTCTGAGCCGCATTTGCGTCTCTGTCGTGACAGGCACCGCAAACCGGACACACCCATTCACGCACATCCAGCGTGAGCGTTTCCAGGATGTACCCACAGGCGCTACACGTCTTACTCGATGGATCCAGCGATCAATCTTGACCAGCGTGCGCCCATACCACGCCGCCTTGTACTCTAATTGTCTCAAGAATTCGCCCCAACCTACGTCGCTAATCGCCTTTGCTAGTTTGTGGTTCTTCAGCATATTCTTGACTGCCACACTCTCGATGCACACCGTTTGGTTTTCACGGATGAGCCTTGTTGAGAGTTTGTGCTGATAGTCTCGTCTCTGATCGGCAATTTTCGCATGGATACGAGCAACGATCTTTCGTGCTTTGTTTCGGTTTTTGCTTCCTTTGCGTTTCTTTGCCAGGTGCCGCTGTGCTTTCGCTAACTTCTTCTCAGAACGAGCATAGTATTTGGGATTAGCAATGCTCTCCCCCGTGGAAAGCACCGCAAACGATTTTAGCCCAACATCGACCCCAATCTGTTGCTCCACTCGTTGAAGTGGTTGAATATCCTCTTCAACCAAGATCGAGACAAAGTATCTGCCTGCTTTATCTTTGGAGACGGTCACGCTTGATGCCTTTGCTTTATCTGGCAAAGGTCTCGACCAAACGAGAGGCAATGGTTCTTTGTGTTTTGCCAAGGTGAGCGTGCCATCTTTCAGGATGAAAGCATTGTCGGTATAAGTAGCCGATTGCTGGTGATGTTTCTTTTTGAACGTGGGATACTTCGCTTGCTTTTTGAAGAAGTTTTTGTACGCTGTGTGCAGGTGCCTCAAAGCTTGCTGCAAAGGAACGGCTGATACTTCGGAAAGCCATGTCGTCTCTTCCGCTTTTTTCAGGTCCGTCATGGCGGCACTCAGATCTTTGGTGGACAGTTTGATACTCTGGTCAAAGTAGGCGCGTTTGCGCTTGTTCAAGGCCCAATTATAAATGAAACGGACAGACCCAAAGGTTTGCGCAAGATTCTGTGCTTGCTCATCTGTTGGGTAAAACCGATATTTGTAGGCCCGTTTCACGTGCATGGCTACTTGCCTTTCTGGTTTTCCACATAACGTTTGACTGTTTCCAGTGTCACGCCTCCCGTCGTACTCACGTAGTACCTATTCGTCCAGAGGCTGGGAAGCTTCTGTTTCAAGGCCGGGTATTCCTGCCTCACCTGGTGGGAGGTTGCGCCTTTCACACATTTCACGAGACGATGAATACCAAATTGTGGGTCACATCCAACCAGCAGATGAACATGGTCAGGCATGACCTCTACCTGCACAAACTCTTGCTGCCACCGTTCCACGCATTCTTGGATGAGCACTTTCAACCGCTCATCGATCCCGTGTACCAGTACTTTGCGCCGATATTTGGGACACCACACCACATGGTAGTGGCAATTATAGACAATATTTACGTTGCTTTTAGCTACTGTACCCATGCACAGAGTATAGCACAAAACAATAGATAGTACACGAGCTAATTACTACCACCCATCCCCACTCCAACAAGGAACGCCCTTATATCCCCATGTCTAAAGGACAAGGAGTTTTACAGGCGGATCTGATAAACGCGATGGTGGCGGGAATTCAGGTGGATAGATATGGCGGGTTGTCCCTATTTGTACCAGGGTACCCGCCAGAGATGCCTCTACATATCCGGTTCTTCCTTGATATCGGGTGGGTCGGTATCCTCCTCGGCGTCCAGGGGGATCACTTCCTGGCCGACATGGGCTACCATCGAGGGGACGGTGCGGCTCTGGACGATGATGCCACGCAGCAAGGAGGCTGCGGCCTGAGCGAGGAGGGGCCGGAGGCGCTCCAGGCGTTCGCGCTGGACACGTTGTTGTTCCAGGCGTCTGGCGGCATGGGCGCTGGCGCGGCGCTCGTTGGGCGCGTCTTCCGCCGGCAGCGGCGTCTCCTGTTCCCAGATATCGCGGGCATCGAGGACCTGCCCCACGGCGGCTTGCACCTGCTGCAGGAGGTCGATGGTCTGATTGAGCAACATCAGCAGATCGCCCTCGGCCAGCTCGATGCGCTGTAGCAGGCCATTGAGGCTCATGCCGCGCGACCAGGAGAGGGCGATACCGTGGAAATCGGGGATGATGCCGGGGGAATAATTGATATGCGCGCGCTCCTCAACGCCGTGGACGTGCTGCTGCACACGCCACAACTCGTTGCGCACTTCAAGCAAGCGCGCGTGGAGCACATGGCGATTGTAGAGGCGGCGGTCGTTGTCGTAGGTGAACCAGCTACACACCTCCGCCATTTCGGCGGCGGTGAGCTGGTCGAGGATGCCGAGCATAATCAATTCCACGATGAGCACCCCGGCGGGATGGAAGATGCTGCGCAGCAGGCGGCCGCTGAGGGTCAGGCGGTCGTCCTGCCCAATGAAGCCGAGCGTGCGCAGCGCGAAGACGGTGCCATCGAGTTCGGCGGCACCGGCGCGGCTAAGCGGGTAGGCGCCGATCTCGTCGCGACGTTTGGCCAGAGCCTGGGTGGCGACCTCGGCGGCCTTCAACTTCTTTTTGCCGACTTTGCGCCCCTTCTGCATGCGCCGCTCCACCGCCTCCACGTGCCGCAGTTCGCGCTGCTCCCAGGCCATGTAGCGTTGGTACTCGCGCAGGCTGGAGGCGCAGATGCGGCGCAGGTGGCGGATATCGCCAGGTCGCCACAGGTTGAGCACGGAGTTATAGCGAATGACAAACGAACTGCTGACGGGCAGGAGTTCGCCCGTGATCTGGTGGAACGAATCCTCGAAGGGTTCCCAGGGAGAATAGGGGATCACCGCCGCGCCGCGCACATCCATGCCGCGCCGGCCAGCGCGACCGGTCAACTGGCGATACTCGTTGGGGGTCAGCAGGCGCATCTCGATGCCATCGAACTTGCTCAGGCTGCCAACGACGACGGCGCGGGCCGGCATATTGATGCCCAGCGCCAGGGTATCGGTGGCGAAGACGGCGCGCAGTTGTCCGCGCCCAAAAAGCGTCTCCACCAGCACCTTCAGGCCGGGCAGCAGGCCAGCGTGGTGGAAGGCCAGGCCGCGCGGCAGGATCTCCGCCAGGGCATGCACTTGCTGGAGGGTGCGGTCCTCTTTGGGCAGGTGTTCCAGCCAGACGCCGATCTCCTCCCTGATAAGCTCCTGCTCCTCCGGCGTGGTAAAGCTATGGCGGGCCGCGCCCATCGCCGCCTCCTCGACAACCTTGCGTCCGGGCAGGAAGAAGAGGCAGGGGAGCAGGTCGGCATCGCGTAGCGCCGTCAGCACCTCGCCAGGCTCAGAAGCACGGTGTAGTTTGGGGCGCGCTGGCTTCTTTGGCTCGTTCTCGCCCTGCGCGCGGATCTCTACCGCCGCGGGCGCCTGCTCTACTGGCATATCAGCGGTGGGCGGCTTCTCGTGCTTGCCCTTGTGTTTCTTGCCATTTTTGAGGTCATTTTTCCAGGGTTTATCTCTGGCATCGTCGTCGCCGCCAAAGGTATACGAGCGCGAGAAGCGAGACTCGCCGCCAATGCCTGGGAAGCGCTCAATACGCTCACCATCGGCATCCATTGCCAGGTGCAGTGTGCTATCAACGAAGTAGTAATGCTCCAGCGGGACGGCGCGCTCTTCATGGAAGACCAGCTCGATAGGCCGGTGCACGCGGCTGATCCAGTCGGCCAGGTCCTGGGCATTGCTGACGGTCGCCGAGAGTCCCACCAACTGGATATAGGCGGGCGAGCAGATAATCGCCTCTTCCCACACGGGGCCGCGCTGCTTGTCGCTCAGATAATGCAACTCGTCGAACACGATAAAGCCCACGTTCGCCAGTTCGGATGGCACCGCGTCGCTGTCATCGGCGAAGCGCTCGCCGCCCTCCTCCAGCAACATATTGCGATAGACCTCGGTGGTCATGATCACGATAGAGGCGCGGCTGTGCTCGACGATGTCGCCGGTGACCAGGCCAACGGCGTCATCGCCATACAAGGCGCGCAGATCGCGATACTTCTGGTTGGAGAGCGCCTTTAAGGGCGTGGTATAGATCACGCGCTGGTTGCGCTGTTGGGCGCACCAGATAGCGTATTCCGCCACCAGCGTCTTCCCCGTGCCCGTGGGGGCAGCCACCAACACCGACTGCCCCTGGACCAGATGGGTTATGGCCTCGATCTGAAATGGGTCGAGGGGAAACGGGTAGCGCGCCGCGAAGGCCTGGATCTCTGGGAGAGTTTCCACGGGCTGGGACCCTGCCACCACTTGTTCATCGTCCATGTTTTTAAAAATTTTCTCCTGCGCGGGATTGTGTACGTCCGTTTCATTAGTGGGTGTATTGTAGCATGGAAGGGGCGAAGGGGACAAGCGGGTAACCTCTTGCGCATCCTGGCGTTCTCCGCTATACTACCTGTGGTACAATAGCAACAGACAATATACAGCCAGCGGTGATGAAGAGGAGTAGCCTGTCGAGGGTAGCAGCGAGCCGGCGGATGGTGCAAGGTCGGCAATCCAGAAACGGGTGAAGGGCGCTTCGGAGCTGGTTTCTAATGAGTGGCTTCACGCCTTTATTGTGGGGGCGTGGAGAAGCAGGGTGGAACCGCGCATGATGCCATAAGACGCCGTTAGAAAAGGGAAGCAGCCCCAGGCGGTCTTTGTTACGGTGGCAGACATTCGTCCCTGGCGTTCTTGAAAACGCCTGGGGCTTTTTTTATTGTGGAGGCCAGGAAAGGACCACTCATTCCTATGACACAGACACAACAGGACCAGGTACAGTCCACGGGTGATGCGTTCACCCCCATCGATAAGATCGTGTCGCTGTGCAAGCGGCGCGGCTTTGTGTACCCCAACTCCGAGATTTACGGGGGGGTCTCCGGCATCTATGACTTCGGGCCGCTGGGCGCCGAGATGCGCAACAATATCAAACGCTACTGGTGGTGGTCGATGGTGCAGACCCAGGATAACGTGGTCGGCATCGAGGGGGCCATCCTGACGCATCCGCGCGTGTGGGAGGCCAGCGGACATGTCGAGAACTTTGTTGACCGGCTGGTGGACTGCAAGAAGTGCAAGCGACGCTTCCGCATCGATCATTTGCCTCCTGAGAATCTCACGCAGAATAGCTGTCCCAACTGCGGCGGGGAGCTGATGGAGCCACGCGCCTTCAATCTGATGATGGAGACCTACCTCGGCGTGGTTGAGGGCGACCGCATGAAGACCTACCTGCGCGGCGAGGCCTGCCAGAACATCTACCTGGATTACGATAACGTCCTGAAGTCGTCGCGTATGCAGATCCCCTTCGGCATCTGCCAGATCGGGAAGGCCTTCCGCAACGAGGTCACGCCCGGCAACTTCCTGTTCCGCCAGCGCGAGTTTGAGCAGTGGGACTTGCAGTTCTTTGTACACCCCAGCGAGATGCAGAGGTGGTTTGACCACTGGAAGCAGTTCCGCTTCGGCTGGTACACAGGGCTGATAAATCATAAAGATCGCCTGCGGCTGCGCGCGCATGGGTCCGACGAGTTGGCGCACTACGCGAAGCAGGCCTTCGATATCGAGTACCAGACCATTCTCGGCTGGCAGGAGTGGGAGGGCATCCACTGGCGGCAGGACTGGGACCTCTCGCGGCACAGCCAGTACAGCGGGCAGGACCTGAGCTACAGCAACCCGGTCACCGGCGAGAAGTTCATGCCGTGGATCGTCGAGACCTCAGGGGGCGTTGATCGCACCTTCCTCAACCTGCTGATCGACGCCTACGAGGAGCAGCCAGAGCCCAACGGCAAAGATGTGCGCACGGTACTGCACCTGCACCCGGCACTGGCGCCTGTCAAGGTGGCGGTGCTACCTTTGCAGAAGAACAAGGAGCTGCTGGTACAAACGGCGAAAGACACCTATAAGCGCCTGCAACGCCTGATGGTTGCGCAGTACGACGACGTGGCCAGCATCGGCCGACGCTACCGGCGCCAGGATGAGATCGGCACTCCCTACTGTGTCACCATCGACTTCCAGACGCTGGAGGACAAAACGGTAACCGTGCGTGAGCGTGACGCCATGACGCAGATCCGGCTCGCCATCGATGAGCTGCCGGCATTCCTGCT
>JBDTHH010000102.1:0-7686 GCA_039937055.1 Ktedonobacteraceae bacterium
GGTGAGTACCTGGATGGTCCTGCGCCGAAGAGTTTGGACCGGTTTAAGATCTCTTTTAGCGGCAGCGATGTCGTGGTAGATACAGGTACGGCAAACACGAAGGTCCCGCATCCTGATGCATCTACCCGCATTATTCCAGAGCCAAAACTGTCGTGCAGTTAGTGGAACTGCACACACATGTTGGCGGGGAAGATGGGAATCGTGTTGCGTCGCTGGGGCCATGCATACCCGCTATGACAATGGGCAGCATGGTACTATGAAAAAGGTTGTGTATTATGATAGATCCCATACAGGCAGCCGTAGGCATTATTGCTCTGCTGGTCACTGTGGGGGCCTTGCTGTATGTGTTCTATTCTCGCACGAATGCCGTCGAGAAGACCGGATACGGCGCTCTCACGATGCTGGCGCTTATTTCGCTGCTGATCCCGGTTTTCTGGATCATGGAGAATAACGGTCAGGCCATGGCCAAGGCCCAGCAGCACACCCTGGATTTGTCGCGTGGCGCTAAATTATATGCCCAATATTGTTTTCAATGCCACGGCACCAAGGGCCAGGGACGGGCTAAGGTTGGCAATGACCCCAACTTTGGTTCCAAGCTGAATAATAACTCGGTAGTGAATGACCTGAGCGACAATGACCTCATTCGCATTATTAACGGTGGTGTGTACAATACTGATAAGAATCATCTCAATCAGGCGATGATGCCGGCCTGGAGTCAACAATATGGCGGCCCTCTGACCGATAATGACATTCAGTATTTGTTTACCCTTATCCGCTCGTCTGATCCAGCGTACCTGACAAAGAACCATTACGACCGCGGCAATGGCTTTAGCCAGGTACCCGATTTGATTCAGCAGGCCAATCCTTCAACCTATCAGACGGCAGTTGCGGGAGAGAATGCCAGTCAGAATCCTCAGCAGTTTGGGAAGACCGTTGATATGACCACTAAGAAGGCGGTCACCATTAATATCGTGACGGCTCCCACCGGCGCTAGCTGCCAACCGGCATGCTATGATCCAATAAATATCAAGGTCAAGGTTGGTACAACGCTTACCTGGGTGAATAAGGATACGCAGGGGCATACTGTAACGGCGATTCTTGGTACGGACCCCAATACGAAGAAGGTAGCGCCTACTATCTTTGACTCCGGTATCGGAACGCCTATCAAGACGAATGCCACCTATACGTATAAGGTGACGATGGCAGCGTACAATCTGAACAAGGATCACACGGTTCTCTACTATTGCCAGTACCATCCGGGGATGGTGGCTATATTGACCATCGTGCCGTGATTGCTGGTAGCTAGTTTATGGTAACATGCTGAAAGGGTTTGCGATCTATGCAAAGAGTGCAAGCGCGGGAGGTGCCCGAGCGCATATCGTGGGCGCGCGCGATGATCTTTGGCGTGGGGTTCTTCTTTATCGCCGCCATTCTGATCGGACAACTCCCTTCATATATTTCCTTGCAGATGACGGCGGCCTCGCTGGTGGGGACGGAGCAGGGTTTTCTGGCTCTGGGTGTTCTCTGCCTGGCTGGCTTTGTGGTGGTGCAGGTTATCGTGCTGCTCTTTGACCCGAAGCCGGTCGTGCCGCCGATTATCTTTGCCGGCCTGGGTCCGCTGCTGTTTCTGGTTGGCCTGGCCCTCTTGCTGTGGTCTGTGTTGACGGTTAATGTGGGGCCACACAATGTGTATAGCAATAATCAGTACTTTCCACATGCCGGTTCTACATGGAACTCGTTACTGGGCGGCAGTTTTCTCTGGTTGCGCACCGATGCTGTCGATTTTGTGACGGTTGCTACGGTTGTGATGGGCGTTGGCGCGGCACTGCTGTTCTATGGGTTCCTGGCGCTGCGTGAGCAGCACAACCCTGACCGCAGCGATCCAGGAACCACCTGGGTGATCCGCCTGCTGATCGCTATCGCTACCGTGATGCTGATCGCGTATATGATTTTCCTGACCTTCGTGGACACGAAGGCGCTGGCAAATGCGATCAATCCTGCCTGTCCTGGGGCTATTTCCGCTACCTGTGGTCCCATCACGGGCCTCTTCATCGTGAATACGATCTTCGCGATCTTCCTGGGCGTTGCCGTCTTATGTACGTTGTGGGCCTTTGCCCTCCGGCTGCATTACCTGATGCGCCCTGTTCGCAGCCGCACGATGTCGGCCCTGTACGCGATTGGCGTGAACCTGGCGCCAGTGGGCGTGATCTTTCTGCTGCTGTGGCTCCTGATCTACCCGGCCATCGATTGGATCCACTCGTGGAGCTTGATTGGCCTTGGTGACTACCTGACGGTGTGCGGGAAACCATCCGATATTCCTGGCAGTTGCGCGTTCTCGCAAGATGGCGGCTATATCATTGATGCCATCGTTACGAGTAACTTCTTCCTGTTGCTGATGGCTGCGGTCTGGGCCTGGAAGTCCAACCGGAACCTGGTGGTGATTGGCAGCGTTGTGATTACTGCGATACTGGCCCTGGCGACGCTGGTCGTTCACCTGCATCCAGACGAGGCGCTCTATGGGTTCCTGCTCTGCGGTAGCGCCTTGATCCTGGCGACCATCTGGACGAGTGTTGCGCGGCGCGAGTTCGCGATCGTGGGCGAGAAAAACCTGGGCTGTGTCGGTATGTGGCTTGTCTTTGGCACCTGTCTGCTCATTTACCTGGCGGCCTTTGCCTTCTTCTCGATCCCTGGGTTCCGTGAATCGGCTCCCAATGTGCCGTTCGTCCCCGGCGGGCAGGGGGCCATGCCGGATGCGGTGATCGCGGTCGTGATACTTGGTACCCTGGCAGCCCTCCAATTCTACTTCCTGGTACGCAATCGCTATAAAGTCTAATCAACGCTATAGAACGCAGGCAGGGCGATGGACAATATGCGCCCTGCCTGCGTTCGTGTGTGCATGCTATAATGTGGGCAAACTATCAGAGCGCTATGGAGAGAAGCTGTATGCCATCTGAGCAGCCACTCAAGATCCTGATTCTTGCCGCTGAAATCGTGCCATTCGTCAAAGTCGGTGGCTTAGCCGATGTGGCGGGGGCACTGCCGAAGGCCCTCCAGGCGCTGGGCCATGATGTGCGCCTGGCGATGCCGCGCTACCGGCAGGTTGATACTGAGCGTTTCCACCTGACCATGGTTCCCGATGCTATCGTGGTGAATATGAATAAGTTCCGCGTGCCTGTCAGCCTGTGCCAGGGTACGATCGGCCATGATATTCCGGTCTACATGATGGACGCGCCGCGTTTCTTTGATCGCGAGAATGTCTATGGTTATACCGATGATGGCGAGCGCTTTATTCTTTTCTGCCGCGCGGCTCTGGAAGCCATGCGAGCCCTCAACTGGTCTCCCGATATTATCCATTGCAACGATTGGCATACCGGCATTGTGCCGAACTGGATGCATACTATCTATCGCGATGATGCCTTTTATGGGAATGTCGCTACCGCCTATACGATTCATAACCTCGCCTACCAGGGTATCTTTGGATACCGTATCCTGGAGGTGGCCGGGGTGGCGTCGACCGGTTTCCTCTATCCACAGATCGCCGAGCTGGCGAATGTCGTGGACATTATGGGTCGTGGTATCCTCTTTGCCGATGCCATTACGACGGTCAGCGAGCGCTATGCCCAGGAGATTCTGACGCCGACGTTTGGTGAGAAGCTGGACCACCTGCTGCGCTCTCGCCGCGAGCGCCTGTTCGGCATCCTCAATGGCATTGACTACGAGGAATGGAACCCGGCGTCCGACCACTATATCGATGTGCCGTTCGATGCCGACTCCCTGGAGAAGCGTGCTGAGAATAAACGCGTGCTTCAGGAGCGCGCGCACCTGCCGGTGCGCCAGGATGTGCCGCTCCTGGCGATGATTTCGCGCCTCACCGATCAGAAGGGCTTTGATCTGCTGGCACAGATTGCGGAGCCATTGTTCGCGCAGGGGGTGCAGTTTGTGGTCCTGGGCATCGGCGACCAGCATTATCACGAGATGTTTCAAAACCTGGCCGCGCGCTATCCCGAGCAGGTGGCGATTTTCCTGACCTTCAACGCGGACCTGGCGCGCCGCATCTATAGCGGTAGCGATATGTTCTTGATGCCTTCGCGTTTCGAACCGTGCGGCCTGGGCCAGATGATCGCCATGCGCTATGGCAGCGTGCCTGTCGTGCGCAGCGTTGGTGGCCTGGCGGATACTGTGCAGGAGTACGATCCCCGCAGCGGCGAGGGGAACGGCTTTACCTTCACAAACTACGACCCCTGGGAATTGTTCGCCTCCATTGTGCGCGCCCTGGAACTCTACCGCGTCAGCGATATCTGGCGGAAGCTGCAACAGCGCGCGATGGCCGCCGATTATTCCTGGCATGCCTCCGCCACGCGCTATGTCGAGATCTACCGCAATGCCATCGCGTTCCACCAGAGCGGCCAATAATCTGCGGCTCAATTCGCACAAGGACCCGGCTTCGACTCCCACCGCCCGCTGACATTGCCGCCTTCGTCTGGGTCTTCACGTGAGATTGGGACATATTTCGTGTAGGGGCGCTGCTGGCCCGCGCCCTCTACGTTGATATATGCAAATGTATCTATGCTTTTTGCAAACTTACCCAGGCTGTTGTACGATACCCCTCGCAGCTCTCGCTCTCGATCCAGATCTCTCCGTCCATGCCTGCCAGCATGGTTTTGCAGAGAAAGAGGCCGAGGCCACTACCATGAGAAGTCATGGCTTCACCGGCTGCCAGGCGCGTAAATGGCTGGAAAAGGCGTTCCTGGTCTTCCGCTGAAATGCCGATCCCCTGATCTTGTATGCTGATGAATACCCTGGCAGCCTCTGCGCGATCTCGTTGTTCGCGCGTGCCTGTATACTGGAGCATGGTGGCGATTTGTAGGGGGGTACCGGTGGGCGAATACCTCATGGCATTGATGAGCAGGTTACTGACGACCTGGCGTAGCTTTAAGGGGTCAACAAGCACGTAGGCCGGCTCGATATGCAGTTCTACCTGCCGTTGTTCTTCCTGAATGCGCGGTGCCAGCGAGTCGATGACGGTCTGCAGCAGTTCTTCCAGATTTACTCGTTGCAGGATGGCCGGCTGCTCGTCTTGTTGGGCGCCGGTGATGATAGAAGCAATGATAGCGACTGTCTCGTCGCATGCCCTGATGATTTGCTCTGTATAACGTGTCTCTGTTTCCTCGTCCATCCCGTTTCTATAGGCTTGGAGCAATGCGGCGAAGCCTTTAACCGCGCTCAAGGGTGCGCGTATCTCGTGATTGAGAACGAGCAATAGCTGGCTTTTAAAGCGCTCACTCTCTTGTTGCTGCGCATTTCTAGTCTGGAGCTTGTACAGCTCTTCTTTCGCTTGCTTCAGGTGAGATACTAGCTTTGGATACATATAGCTGATCAAAAAGGATTCTGCTACGAGGAGGGCCGCTATAATAGAAACTATCAGTGGATGAAATACGAGGATCAGAGATAAGAGGATCAGTATTATAAGATTACCGCCTGTGATCGCCAGGGGGGCTGAGTATGGCAGTCGCATCCAGCGTTCTACCGACACTATATGTCTCAAGGTTGCCTCTTTGTTGTCACCTATGGCGGTCTATTACGTTATTCCACCATCCACTTATTATACGCCTTTTTCACAATAAAAGCATTACTTTCTGCTATGAATGTTAGACACGAAAGGAAGGTGACCATGACCGGTACAACGGGCTATCTCGATTGTCATTCGGGTATCAGCGGGGATATGTTCCTGGGGGCGGCGCTTGACGCGGGCCTGGCGCTCGATACGCTCAAGGAGGGGCTGGGGCGGCTCCCGCTGGAGGGTTATCGTCTGGAGCTTGCGCCGTTTCACGATAAAGGCATACGGGGCGTGCGTTTCGTGGTCCACCTGGCAGAGCAGGAGCAGCCGGCGCGCCATCTTTCAGAGATTGTAACCTTGCTGCATGCCTCAACCCTTCCACCACGCGTACGCGATGTGGCGCTTGCGATCTTTCAGCGCCTGGCAGAGGCCGAGGCGACGGTTCATGGGACGACTATCGAGGAGGTTCACTTTCACGAGGTGGGTGCGGTGGATGCGCTGGTGGACATCGTGGGTGCGGCCATCGCGGTGGATGCGCTGGATATCGCGCGGCTGTATGCCTCGCCATTGCCGCTCACAAGTGGCCATGTCAGGTCCACGCATGGACTGCTGCCGGTGCCCGCGCCCGCCACGCTGGAGATCCTGCGCCGCGTGCAGGCCCCCTGGCGACCCTGTCCTGTCGAGGGCGAACTGGTGACGCCGACGGGCGCGGCGATCCTGGCGACCCTGGCCAGCTTCCAGGTTCCGACGCTGGCGATTGAGCGCACGGGCTATGGCTTCGGGCAGAAGCAGTTTCCCTGGCCCAATTGCCTGCGTCTCTGCCTGGGCCACGCGTATGGAACCGCCTCCACCGGTGATGAGATACCCGAGAGCGACTGGGTGACAGTGATAGAGAGCAATATCGATAACATGAGCGGCGAACTCCTGGGTGGGCTGATGGAGCGCCTGCTGGTGGCCGGCGCGCTGGATGTGAGCTATACACCTATCCAGATGAAGAAGCAGCGTCCCGCCGTCATGGTTACCATCATATGTCCCGTTGAAGAGGGCGATAGACTGGCGCTGGTGCTGCTGCGCGAGAGCAGCACGCTGGGTATGCGCATACAGCAGGTGCAGCGTCTCAAGGCGCAACGCAGTCACGAGCAGGTTGCGACGCCCTTCGGTCCCATGACGATGAAGATCAAACGCCTGGGCGCGCGTATGATCAGCGCGGCACCAGAGTATGAAGAGTGCCAGCGTGTGGCCCTGGAGCGTGTTCTGCCCCTGGAAGAGGTCTACGCCGTTGTACAACAGGCGCTGAAACAGGCGCTAGAAACCTGATGCTGGCGTGTGCTATGTGCTTTTCTACGCTCGAAACGGCTATAATTAAGAGTGAGGAGTAAGCAAAAGACGGTTACCCTTCCCTTCATTGGATGGGTGAGACATGCCCCATTTCGTAGCGCGTGGCTTGCCTCGCCGTTCCCGAAGACCCCGGCGAGGCAAGCCACGCGCTACAGAAGGTTATGACTGTATGAGCTATACAGAGAGACCCGAACCGCTGCACGAGACACAGGTTGGCCCGGCTACCGGGTCAACCGATGGTGTGAAAGCGAAGAGGTATCGCGACGGACATCATGACGAGTATGTTGAGGAGCTTATTCGCGAGGCGATAGAGCGCGGAGAGTTCGACAACCTGCTCGGCGCCGGTCGACCGCTGGACCTCGACGAAAATCCGTATGCGGGCGAGAAAGCCTTCAGCTACCATCTGCTCAAGAGCAGTGGTTTCGCGCCCCAGGAAGTTGAGCTGGGGAAGGAGATTCGCGTCGAATTGGAGCGCGCCCAGGCAAAGCTGACCAGGCTGCGCCACCGGAGTCGCATGCTGCGCGCCCGCCGTCTCCCACCCTATCCCAGCGAGAAACGCGCCTTCAATGCTGCCGTGAGGAACGCCGCCGCCACTTACGAGGAGACGCTGCGCGAACTGAACCGCAAGATTTTGACGCTGAATCTGGTCGCTCCCCTATCTATGCACCAGCGTATGCTGGATATTGAAAAGCTGATGCGCGAGTTCCGCACGTCGTGCCCCCTGTTTAAAGATGTGGATAGCAGGTAGGGTTGACCATGCAGCATGCTATCCGACTCGTAGGGCGTGGCTT
>JBDTHH010000103.1:0-21263 GCA_039937055.1 Ktedonobacteraceae bacterium
AGCGCCAGGATAAGGAAAATAAGCATAGATGAGCGCTTCATGATTCAATCACTTTCAGTTTCTCTTGTGTCTCCTCCACACTTTCACCAAAGGTTACCTATATTATACCGTAACTGGCCTTTTTGCCAAGCGCGCGCTTTTCATCTGCGTCATTGACAAAAAGGCCCACTCTCTGAAGAACTCCTCCTGCCGCATTTTACAAACACACGGTCACATGTGCCAAACTTAACCCAGCGCAGTTGTTTACGTCTTGCTCAGACACTCGCGCAAACGCTCAGCCAACGCAGGTAGATGTTCGGTTCTACAGGTGAGGTCGTTGCCAGGAATAAAATGCATTTCTACCTCTCCTTCTTTGGCTTGAACCACTTCTCGCCACTCTCCAGGGAGCCCTGGCTCTTCACTTGCCCAAAAGAAGGTGATCTTGCCTGGGTAAAGGTCGGGCGCGTAACCCGCGGCCACCCACTCAAATACCTCTGAATAGCCCCGGCGAAGGGTTTCGGCTCTTGTGAAAAGCGCGCCGAGTCGCGGAAGCCTGAAGCCTACTTTTCCACGCCTTTGACTATGCTCACCTTGCGTGGTGGTTCCCATCTGCTCGGCGTTTTTTAGCTGCCTATAACGCGGAAAGTGCAGATATCTATACACATGGTGTACGATGAGAAACCAATCTAATTGCTTCTCCTGGCCAAGGCGCAGCAAACCGCACAAGCGACTGATGACGCTGCGAACTCTTCTATGACGGCCAGGAACCATGCCATCCATCAGAACCAGTACATCAACGACCTGCCCTTGTGCGTGCAGTTGGCTGGCCATTTCGTAGGCCATCAGAGCGCCATTGCACCAGCCCCCTAGAGAGTACGGACCCTCTGCTTGGATACGACGCAACGACTCAAGGTGAGTCGCCGCGATAGCCTCGATTGTAGGTGGGACGCGCAGCCCATCAAACGTATACGGTTCTATCACATAAAAGGGCTGATCCGCTCCCAGAGCGTGGGCTAAGGGGTAGCAATAGAAAGTAGTACCTTGCCACTCGCCGTGTAGATAGAAGAAAGGTCGCCTGGAGCTTCCCGCCTGAATCGCTATCACACGTTCATTACTCGTGGTCATTTCTGCTTTGGCATCCTGCTGAACGGCGCTGGTAGCCTTTGCCGCCTGCGGGAGATCCCCGCGCAGGAGCTTTTCGAGGAGGACACGCCTGGCCTCAGCAAGTTCTGTTGTATCTGGCATGACTTTCAATCCTTTCCTGACATCCGGGGCATCTTCCACTGATCGATCACGCTTCAAGAGAAAGGGAATGCGAATGTGACTGGCAGCGCCTTTAAGCCGCGCAGGCCGAGGTTTTCGCGCCAGGTGATGGGTCCAGGCTCCAGGCTCAAGTTGGGCATACGCCGCAGCACTGTCTCGAAGGCAATCTGCCCTTCGATCCTCGCCAGCGGCGCGCCGAAACAGAAATGACTGGCCCAGGCGAATGCGACATGCCGGTTGTCGGAGCGCGCAATATCGAGCCGATCAGGATCAGGAAAGCGCTCGGGGTCCCGGTTGGCAGCCCCCATCACGACGATAACTGCCTGGCGCTTCTTGATTGGTTGGCCGCCCAGCACGGTGTCCTCGGGAGCCAGGCGCGCGGTATGCTGGCTTGGGCTCTCGTAGCGTAGCAGTTCCTCAACCGCCGGAGGAATCAGTGAGAGATCGGCCTTCAGCTGCTCAAGCTGATCGGGATGACGCAGCAGGGTGAGTATGCCGTTGCCGATCAGGTTGGTGGTCGTTTCCTGGCCTCCGACCATCGTTACAATCGTGTTAGCAATCACTTCCTCTTCGGTGAACCGGTCGCCATCGATTTCTGCTGTCAGGTAGGCATGGATCAAGCCATCGCGCGGATGAGCCCGCTGCTCACGGATGGCTGCCCGGAAGTAGGCGATCATCTCTTCCAGACTGCGCATCACGCGTGGCGCGCTATCGGGGGTATGCTGAAAGTTGCCCAGCACCTGGGCGAAGTCGGCGGACCAGGCGGTTAATTGCCTCCAATCGGAGGTAGGAACCCCGAGCAATTCGGCTGTAACGATAGCGGGTAATGGGTAGGCCAGGTCAGCAATCACGTCCATGCGCCCTGTGTCCTGGACGGCATCCAGAAGACTGTCGGTGATCTCCTGGATATGTGAGCGCAAAATCTCGACCCGGCGTGGCGTGAAGGCTTTGGAGGCCAGGCCGCGCACACGCCCGTGGTTGGGCGGGTCCAGGAACAACATCTGTTTAACCATCACCTCGGACAGTGGGGTCAACGCCGAGAGGCCGAGCGCTTTCAATTGTTCAGGTGTGGGGGTGCGATTGGCCGAGAAGCGCTGGAAGACCTGAACAACATCCACATAGCGCGTGACGACCCAGGCGTGCAGGAAGTAGTCCCAGTGGACCGGGTCCTCACTGCGGAGACGGTGATATAAAGGATAAGGATTACCGAGCACCTCCGGGTCAAGCAAGTGGTAAAGGCTTAGCGATGGATCCTGCTTACCCATCATTCCTGTGTGTGTAGTCATTGTTGTACCTCCATTGACCAGGTAAGACCATGCCTGCTGTCTTTACCCTAGCAGCAGCCTGGCCTCTTCGTCGCTCATTGCCTGCACCCTGGCAATAATACGTCGTTCAATCTCAAGGGCCAGTTGGCGTACCGTTGGAGCCTCAAACAGGGTGCGCAAAAGAAGGCTGATTCCAAACGTCTCGGCCACGCGCATGATAAGTTGGGTCCCCATCATCGAGTTTCCACCAAGCAGGAAGAAGTTGTCATCTATCCCAAGCTGATCGACGCCCAGGAGATCGCTCACGATTCCTGCCAGTCGCTCTTCAGTAGGCGTGCCAGGTGCAGCAATGACAGCATCTCTCAGCACATTGGCTGCATCCGGTGCGGGCAGGTCGCTTCGATCCACCTTGCCATTAGGTGTCACTGGCAGCATGTCCAGTAGTACGAAGGTGGCAGGGATCATGTAATCGGGCAGGTGCCTCCTGATGGCCTCGTACAAAGCGCTTGCTGTAAGGTGGGTCCCAGGGACGAGGACGAGATAGGCCACCAGGCGCTTATCATCAGGGCTATCTTCACGAGCCACTACCAGGCTTGCCTGGATGGCCGGCTGGCTGTTCAGTACAGACACAATCTCATCTGGTTCGATGCGATGACCTCTAATTTTGATTTGATGGTCGCTGCGTCCCAGAAAGGCAATCTGACCATCTGGTAGGTAGCGGGCCAGGTCACCTGTCTTGTACAGGCGAGATTCTGGCTCAGCGTTGAATGGGTTCGCAATGAACCGTTCAGCCGTGAGTTCGGGACGATTGAGATAGCCCCTGGCCAAACCCGCTCCACCGATGTACAGTTCACCTGGCACACCCATGGGTACCGGCTGCAACTGTTCATCCAGGATGTAGATCTGCGTGTTGGCGATGGGACGGCCGATCAAGGGCGGTCCATCGCCATGCGCAGTTGGGCGTACCTGCCCATAGGTAGCTACAACGGTCGTCTCGGTTGGACCATAGTTGTTGACCACCGCGAAGGGCAGGGTGGCTGGTGGATAGTGGTGGAGCGTATCGGCCCCGGTCAGCAGAAGGCGCAGCGCGACGGCCGGTGGCCATTCCAGAAACATCACGCTTTCGGCTAAAGGAGTCGGCAGGAACGTGATAGTAATTCCACAACGTATCAACCAGTCACGGAGCGATGGGGGCGAGGTACGGGTGTCGTCAGCAGGCAAATAGACGCTTGCCCCTATCGTGAGGTAGGGCCAGAGTTCCCACCCGGTTGCATCGAAGGCGGGGCTGGTGAGCTGAGTTGTCCGATCTGAGGGTGTCACCTCGTAAGCACGTTGATGCCAGAATACGAGGTTAAGCAAACCATCGTGGATGATCTGTACACCCTTGGGTTGGCCGGTCGATCCCGAAGTATAGATGACGTAGGCTAGATCGTTGCTTGCGGTTTTAGAGGACGGATCGGCTACGCTCTGCCGCCCAAGCAGCGCCGCGTCAGCATCCAGGCAAACGACCTGCGTTCCCTGGATGGAGATGGGTGCAGCCAGGGCGCGCTGTGTCACCAGCACAGGGGCATGCGCATCTGCCAACATGAAGGCGAGGCGCTCGGCCGGGGAGCTGGGGTCCAGCGGCAGGTAGGCACCACCCGCCTTGAGAATGCCTAGCAGCCCTACCACCATATCTAGAGAGCGCTCTACGTATAAACCCACCAGTACATTAGGTCCCACACCCAGGGTTTGCAGGTAGTGAGCGAGCTGGTTGGCACGTCGATTCAGTTCCCCGTAGCTCAACACCTGATTGCCTGCTACGAGCGCCATTGCCTCAGGTGTGGCCGCGGCCTGCTTTGCCACTAATTGTGGGACGCATGTATTCCGGGGATAATCCTGCCGGGTCGCGTTCCAGGCTGTTAACTGAAGCTGCTCCATTTCCGTGAGCTGCTGCCTGCCTGGGCGTTGTGCCTCGCTCTCCACGGAACGTACGTCATCAACTCGCAACAGGTGAGAGCTTCCTACAAAATTGCGGCTATTGGTGGACATCATCATTACCTCCTGATACTCAATCGAGCCTATATCCCAGCCCTCGCTAAGACCGGGGACGCTACGCATGTCAGCAACATAGTCTCTGGCATATGCGCATGCCAGAAGTTTCCAGGCTTTCCGAAAGCTCCTACCTTCTTATCTCCTGTTGAGCGCTAGTATCCCTGAATAGTTTGGGAAGGAACTCTTTGGCAGTTGCCAGAACATTGAGATAATCCTTATAGAGCCAGGCTTCCAGTTTCTCTCTGGGCAATTCCCCCTCTTGCAGCCACCAGATCGGATGTGTCAAGAGTTGAATCGGTCTTCGTGAAGAGAACGCTTCCGATTCGAGAGGATGGCCGTAGCGCCATCTCCCCGTCGAGTCACTCAGGTAGGTCATTTCCTTGCTGAAGATAGTACCGTAGACATTCTGGAGTTGTCTGAAAGATTCTATAGGAAAAAGCTCCAAATTGCTGGGGCTATGTAAGCTAGCCAATTGCGTATTGCTATATGGGTAGTATTGAGCCAATATATCGATCTCTGCAAGAGCATCGATATATTGCTCCTCGCATGCCATAAAATCTAGATGCAGGGCAATCTGGTGACCCAACTGGTGGATTTGTGATAGGGTGCGCGCATTCGACCAGCTCAATAGGTTATAGAACGGCGAATGGAAGGTGACGAAGTATGTTGCTTGTACCCCCAGCTCATGTTCCAGGTGAGCGATCTCAAGAGCCGCACGCAGACTTATATCAATATCGTGTCTAAGGACTACAAAGGGCTCTTTTGCTGCGAGGCGCTGCTTAATCTCTTCAAATTGACAGAATGCATAGCCCGCGCTCTCGAAAGCCAAAAGGAGATGGCGATACGTTGCTAATGAAAACTCGTGCATTTGTCCCTCTCTTCCACAGAATTGGCATTTTCCTTTTAAAGCAACCAACCTACATAGACAGTTCATGATTGTTCTGAGCCTACTGGTGAACCTCTGCTCTGGGCATTCCCACAATCCCATGATAAAGTCGAACGAGCCGTTGACTTTCCTTTTCCCAACTAAAGTCCTGCCGCGATGCTTCCAGCGCATTGCGACGCATACGCTCAAGCGCAAGACGATCTGCCAGCAGCGCATTGATCGTGGCGCCAATGTCCACAGGCGCAAGCGAAGGCAGCACCTGGCCGACATCATAGGTATTGATAACTTCTGCGACCGCATCCACTGGAGAAGAGAGGAAAGGTAAGCCGGCCATCATGTATTCAAAGATCTTATTCGGCAGGTACATTTGCACTTCCGGGTAATCAGGTGAATAGAAGATTACGCCAAGATCTGCTGACGCCGTCCAGGCAAGCAGTTCTTCATAGGGCACCGGGGGTATGATTTTGACACGCTCGGCAATTCCTTCACTGGCGATAAGGGCTTCCAGTTGAGATTGCATGTCTCTGATCCCTCGTCCCATCAGCACAAGCATACTATTGGGCTCTAAAAATGCTGCCGAGCGGATTAAGCTATCGAGTCCACGGTCAGGCTGCAAATTCCCCTGGTAGAGGGCTATCCGTACGTCTGGGTCAAGATGAAGGTATCGCCGCAGTCGATCACTCCTGGCAACCACGTGATACTCAGGGACGTTGCGAATCAAGCAGACTTCACGACAGCGATAGTGCTGGCGAAACACTTCTACGATGGAAGGTGAGATAGTAATGACTGCCTTGCAGCGAGGCACTACCACGAGAAAAAGCCGTTTTAAGCGCGCTTTCAAACCCTGCGCGCCGGCACTTTTCAGAGATGAGGAAGGGACTTCATGGGCGTCGAAGATCAGGGGTTTACGACGCAGGAGCGCTGCTACGTAGCACGATGGCAATGCCGTCTCATCATGCGCGTGATAGACATCGGCAGGGGTGCGCAGCAGCAAAAAAATGCTACGCATGAGCACGACCAGCGCTCGGACAAGAAACCGTGGATCAAAGCTCTTAGAAGAGACGGACCACTCAGGTATGATCACATGTCTCACCCAGACGCCGCGAATTTCCTCCTCAGCAGGCCGTGTGCTCTCACGCTCTATATCAACAACGGAAACCTGGAAGCCTGCTTTTGCAAGCGCCGTGGCCGCGCGCATCACTCTGACATCAGTTCGTGCGGGTCCTAGAACGTGCATACATACTGTTTGCGCAGACTGCACTGTTTTACCTTTCGACATTGAAACATTTGCACCTGATGATACTTTCATCGTGATATATCCTATCTATTAGAATAAGTCCTTCTCATGCGAGATCTAACATATCTGCTGTAGAAGAAGGCATGGCCTGATACTAGTTCGGTAGAACCGCTGCTTTATACTCCATGGAAGGCATTAGGATGGTATGATAAAGGCCAACGAGTGACTGGCTTTCCTTTTCCCAATAGAACTCTTTTTGCGCAGTCTGGAGAGCGTTATGCCCCATGCGTTGCAGGGCCGCCTTATCGTTCAGCATCGCACTGATGGCTCCCCCCAGATCTGCTGGCGCCAGCGATGGTGCCACCTGCCCAACATCATAGGTGTGGATCACCTCCGCCACTGCATCGAGCTGAGAACTGAGCACGGGAAGCCCCGCCATCAGGTATTCAAAGAGTTTATTGGGTAAGGTAAACCGAATGCTAAGTGAGTACTCTGGCGGGAAGATCGTTAACCCGATATCTGCCGATGCCGTCCATTCCAGGAGTTCCGTATAGGGTACAGGAGGCAGCAGTTTGACCCGATCAGCCACCTGTTCGCTGGCGATGAGCGCCTCAAGTTGGGAGCGCGTTGGCACCTGGTCTTCGCCCATTATCACAATCACGATGTTGGGTGCAAGGAACTTTGCAGCACTAACGAGTCTATCCAGGCAACGATTAGGCTGGATGCCACCCTGATAGAGAGCAATAGATATCTCAGAACCAAGCCCCAGGCGTTGTCGTAGGCGGTCATTGCGGGACACGGCTCGATAGGCGGGTACATTGCGAACCACTGTTACGTCCGAGGCGCGATAGAGTGTACGTAGTTCTGATACATAATAGGGCGAGGCGGTAATCACAGCGGCACAGCGGGATACCATATGGGCGAGAAGACGTGCCGAGAGCGATCTCAATGTACGCCGGCGCATGATAGTTGGGTCAGATAAAGTCAAATCGGGGGCATCGAAAATCAGAGGCCTCCTTAATAAGCATGTAGCAATATAACAAGCGGGTAGCGCTTTTTCCACATGTGCATGATAGATATCTGCTTGTACCTTCACTAATTGCATGGCGCCACGCATGACTACTAGCAATAATTTGACGAGAAACCAGGGTTTGAAGCGTGCCGGCACAAATAAACTCGGCATGAAAATATGTTTCACATGAATGCCAGCCATATCTTCTTCGGGAGGCCGCGTACGATCGCTTTCAACATCAACAATGGTGACTGTACATCCGGCTTCTACAAGAGCAGTTGCGTCACGCAGTATGCGCGCATCAGTTCTCGTCCTTTGTATCACATGCATACATACTTTGATGGGCGCCCTGGTTGAGAATGCATCATCTTCCGTGACTGGTACCACAACGCCTGGTTTGGTCTGCATTATGCAAAATCCTCCTCTACTCTCATTTCTTTCTTTCTCCGTGAGGGAAATAAGCCCAGTGCTGTGAGAGTGCCTCCATACAGTAGCAGCAGGCCGATATGCATACCCCAGACGATCACATCGCTCTGTCCCTGGGCTAATCTACTGTCTACTAGATACAGCCCGATACCGAGTCCCAGGACAAACAGGAACAGGCCCACCTCGAACGGCACGGGATAAATGCGCTGGTTGAATAGATAACTCACCAGCGCCAGTGCGATATAGGCAACCAGCGTAGCCATAGCGGCCCCCATGGCACCATAGAGAGGGATAAGCACGATATTGACCCCGACGTTGAGCAATGCGGAGAACAGGAGCGCGATGAAGGCCAGCCAGGTCTTGCGCCGCAATGTCATGCCAAGGTTGAATACCACGAAAATACTATTGAACACATTAGAGAGCGCAACAACTGAAATGATCAGCGATTGCCCATGATAGGCTGCGGGGAACAGCAGATCGAGAACGCTTGTCCCAAACAGCGCCAGACCAAGGGTCGCGAAAAGCAGAACAAAGCCATAGCCGCGGAAGATCAATTTGAACACGTGCGGCGCATCGTCTCGCCGTGCGATAGGATAAATCAGAACCCACCAGGCCATCGCAAATGGCTGGGTAACGACGAACCCGGCCCCCATACCCAGACTATACGCGACCGCATAATTGGCAGCCGCAGAAAGCGAGGCGAAATGTACAAGCAGGTAGCGATCCGATAATTGCAGCACCCACAGCGTAATATAATTCATGGCATAGGGAACGCCGAGCGTGATCATGCTCACCATCATAGCGAAACGCAGGCGAAAACCCGCGTGCCAAAAAATCAGCGGCAAGGTGCTGACAACAACAATCAGATTTCCCAGGCCCACAGCCATCAAAGCCCCCACAATACCCATATGTAGCATGCCAACCAGCACGATAGAGGCTCCGGCCACGAGCAAGAAATTCGCAATAGCCATGATCGTGTAGGGTGTAGCCCGGCTTTCTACCCGCATCCACATCAGCCCAGGCCTGGTCAGATTCTGCAACAGCACCAGCAAGACTGCCAGCACGATAGCGCTAGCATACGAGGCATTGCCCAATACCAGCACGGACAGCCATGGAGCAGCGATTACGCCTATAAACACGACAGGAACCAGGATCAGAAACAAGAGCAAGGCAAGCGTGGAGAGCGCATCGAGCTGCTCCCGGGGTGTTTTACACTCATACGAATACACGCGCGCAAAGACCGCATCCAGTCCCAGTGATGTGACGCTCGCTGCTAAAGCTATTACAGTATCCAGTACCGCCAGCGCTCCATAATCGCTATGGGAAAGCACATGCGCCAGGAATGGCAGCAGCAGCAGCGAAACGAGCGGGGAAGCCAGCGACGAGATAGCATAGATGCCTGAGCTTTTGACAAAGTTGCGCAGTAATCCGAGATAGTTCTCGCTATCTGCCGTATGAGTCACTGGTAGGCTCGCCTGGCTGCCAGCCACCTTTGGTCGAGGAATTATCGGCTTGACCGTCACCCCCAAGCCGTATTCACGCATATCATGAACCCGGCTGCGCTTCGTCCATTCGAGATAGCCCGGCCTGGATATGGCTGTCTCTGCCGTCCTGGCAACTGCTGGCGTTGTCTGTTGGGTCAGGCAACGTCCAAGTAACGGTGAGGCGACTATACCAGCGATCAGCCAGCCGAGATAGGCCTGGCCGGCGGCACCTGTCCAACCATCGACACTCAAACTGATAACGCTGAGCGCAATCAGAGCGACTATCCCGCCTCCGAGAAGAGGACGATAACTGGTAGGTAAGGATAGCCAGTTGCGCCATGCAAACCAGAATGTACGACCCAGCAGTAAAAGGAATACTAGCATGACAGGTATTCCGGCTATTGCTCCCCACTGTAAGTAGGAATTATCTGGCTCTTGTAAAGGCACAATCTGGGCAGGCACGCGGAAAGCCTCCGCGTGAACGAGATAGGCCTGATCTCCCAGGCCAACGCCAAACAGGGGGAATGCTTCGATGACCCGCACAGCCGTTTGCCAGCCTCCCACATGCAGGGCGAGGTCGCCCTGTTCGCTGGCATGAGAGAGCTGCACGGCGATCTGTGAAGGAAAAACCGTAAATAGTATTACTGCCAGGCTCGCTATCAACGTAAGTAGCAGCACACAATGACGGAGACGCCCAACCAGGAACACCAGGACCAGTGTGCCTGCAAGCGTGGCTATCCATCCCCCGGTACTATAGGTGAATATCAATGCCAGCAGGATTAACAGCATTTCCAGAAGATAGATCAGCTTTGTCCAAAGCAGCTTACTTTCTATAAATAGCCCAAATGGAAGGAAAAAGCTGGTGACAAGAAATGCCGCGTTTCCGTTTGGGCCGCCGAAAAACGAGCCGGCGCGCGAGATTCCTGCCCCCACTATGGGAAAGTTCGAGTATTGGGCAAGCATGGCTTCAGCGCGCGCAGTTTCAAATAAGAACTTGCCGGTGGTTGCCTGGATAATAGTATGGATGGCGATGAGCGCGGCTAGAATCGATAGCAATTGAAACACGCGCCGCACCGCCGCAATATCTTTCGCGATGATGTTGCCCAGCCAGAACATGACAAATGCACTGAGAACGAGATTAAGATAGTAGGCAATGGCGTTAGTGAGTCTGAAAGCGCCACCATTTATGGTGGGGTAGATAGTCAGAAGGAGAAACAACACCCAGAAACCGAGCGAGCGCGGCCCGGTCCAGGGATGATCGACAGAGCGCCCGAAGTAGCAGGCAAAGAGCAGTACCAACGCCACTAACATGGCGATCTGGTACACATCGAGGCCGAAATACGAGTCAACCAATATGTGAAGAGCGACGATCAGCGTCACTGCAAATTCGTTCAGCCTGAGCAGTACGATGATCACTATAATGATAATGCCAGTGATGACAGCACCGTATACCGGGCTCAATGCACCAATGACCACGCCTATGGGAAGCGTGGCTAATGCCGCCAGGATTGAGAAAATCACAGGGGGAGAAATCAGCTCTCGTATAGTCTCCCATCTTCGGGGCACCTGTGCTATATTTTTCATGATGTCCGTGTTCCTCTTTCCTCAACGGAAATCATATATTTAGCTTTCAGTTTCACCTTGTCTACCCCTCCTTCTCTTAATGCGGGGTACCTCGATTGTCTGATCGGTAGCATCAAAGTCATCTGTAAGGGCAGGAGGAGTTCCATTGTTCATACTGCCATTCTCTTCATCGCTCTTCTTAATGCGAGGTACCTTGATCGTTTGATCGGTAGCATCAAAGTCATCTGTAAGGGCAGGAGGATTCACATTGTTCATACTGCCATTCTCTTCATCGCTCCTTTCCAGGAGATCCGGCTTGTTGAGGACATCTGGCGTAACAGGTAACACGGGAAGCGAGTCTATACGCCCATTGATATGTGTTCCTTCATTGATCTGCACATCAGTGCCATCGTCGTAGGAATAGATCGTGCTATTGCGGCTACGGCGTTGTTTATTTACAACACAGCCAAGAACATGAGCTCCTGCTTGCCCCAACAGTTCTTGCACCTGTTTGAGAAATTTCGTTGTAGCGCGCGTGCCATCGACTACAATGAGCGTGCCATCAACCTTCGACGCCAGAATGCTGGCATCTGACAAACCGAGCAAAGCTGGAGTATCAAAGATCACTACCTCGGCCTCATAATCGCTGAGTGCTGTCAAGAGGCGCTGCATCGCTTTCGAGTCAAGTAACTCCGAGGGATTCGGTGGCGGTGGCCCGGAAGGCATGATGCACAAGTTGGGAATGTCTACCGTGTGGATGAAAGGGTCAAGCGATGGTGAGGAGACAGCCGGTGTGCTCGCTGGTGCTTCCGGCGTGGCAGGAGTGAGAGATGGATGCTGAGGAGAAACATGAGCAGTCGCTGGCGTACTACATGCCAGTATGGCATTGCTTAAGCCCATTTTGTCGGCTGAGAGGCCAAAAATCTGTTGTAGTCCAGGGTGACGCAAGTTAGCATCGATCAGGAGCGTAGTTTTACCCGCCTTCGCCATCACAATTGCCAGGTTGGCTGCGATAGTGGTCTTCCCTTCGAGTGGCAAGGCGCTGGTGACTACTATGGAACGCAGGGGTGTATCGATTGCTGAGAACCCTATATTTGTGCGCAAGATGCGATAGGTTTCACCATTGATGTCGCGCCCCTTTGGATGAATAACAACTTCTTTCTCATTTTTAGCAGGATTTGCAAGCCAGATCGTCGCCAGAACCGGCCAGCCCAGCAATTGGGAGAGGGCTTCTGGGGTACGAACGCGAGTGTCTAATAGCTCAAAAAGCATAGCCAGCAACATTCCCAGGAACAGGCCAGTCAGCAATCCAGCGCCAGTATTGAGAAGCACATTCGGTCGTACAGGGGTTAAGACAGGCTGGGCCGGCTGGGCTAAGAGCAGGAAATCCTCACTCTGCGCCGCGTTTTGCTGAAATAGCTGGAATTGCTGTTTGCTCAATGTCACGGCAATATCGTTAGCTAATGCTGCTGCACGTGTCGGACTCGCATCCTGCACATCGATTTCAAAGAGCTGTGTATTCAGCCTGGGCGTCGCTGTTGCCTCTTTCGCGAGTTGCTCGACCGTCAGACCGCGATAGTGCGAGGCCACCTCGCGAAGCACAGGGTCACTCGTCGCCAATGTAGCCTCCGTTTGAACAAGTTGGTCACTCGCCAGCAAACTGTTGTAATCTGCTGAATTATTGCTCGAACGAATCATCACCTGGACAAGTGCCGATGATTGATAGACGTGCGTCATAAGCTTGCTCCCAACATATGCTCCTGCACCAACCACCAGGAAGCAGATGACGATCAGCCTCCAATGTTTTAATAATGCGCTCCAGTATTGTTCAAACGTCACCGTCTATTCCTCCTCATGAAAGGGCCGCGTGCCGCAGATAGCTGTCTATGTTCCACGGCAAAATAAGATTTCGGCTACTGTCTTTACGATGATCAAAATATCCACTGTAAATGACTGATGTTTGATATAGTAGAGATCATATTGCAACTTGGCTAATGCCCCCTGGCTCGTACCACCATAGGGATACTTTACCTGTGCCCAGCCTGTTAGCCCAGGTTTGATCATCAAGCGACAGCGATAAAAGGGAATGACCTTTTCTAATTCAGTGACAAATGCTTCTCGCTCCGGTCGTGGTCCTATCAAGCTCATTTCGCCACGCAAAATATTGAACGCCTGCGGCAGTTCATCCAGGTGCGTGATGCGCAGAAAGCGTCCGACGCGTGTGACGCGCGCGTCATCCCCGGTTGCCCATACAGCGTAGCCTATCCGCTCCGCATCGTTACACATAGAGCGAAACTTATAGATGGAAAATCTTCGCCCATGACGCCCTAAGCGCTCTTGCCTGTAAAAGACGGGGCCGGGTGAGTCTCGCTTAATCAAGATCGCCAGAGCAGGGAGAATGAGGAGCAAGAGCACTATACCAAGGAGAGCGAAGATGATATCCAGGCCCTTGCGCCAACAAAGATACAGTGGAGAGGTAACTACTTCTACTGGCAATACCAGGGACCACTGGTCGTCAGCATGTTCAACGGGTATCTTTCCGCTCATGTCTTCATACGCTATGGCCATAGGGGTTAATGAGATACCCAGCCGCGTTGCCTCCAGGGCTTCCCGGAAAAGTGTCGGGTCCGCTCTGTAATCAGTGGCCATAATGATCACATCTATCATGCCATCGTGTATTAAGTGCCGTAAGGTATCCCTACCACCCAGCACGGGCAGACCCTCCTTCTGTACAACTTCACCTGCATCTTCGCTGATGTAGCCCAGGAGATTGATACCCGGTCGCCTCAAACTTCTGAATTCTCTGGCAATGGTTTCTGCGGCGACAGTGATTCCGATAATCACCGCTTGTGTCCGAAAACGCGGCAAATGCATGAGCTCAGCAAACGCCACACGCCAGATACTTAAGACCGGAGCCGCTGTCAGCAGGAAAAGCAGCAACACCATGATAGAAGGGGCAACCC
Organism: Ktedonobacteraceae bacterium; assembly: GCA_039937055.1. Taxonomy (GTDB): domain Bacteria; phylum Chloroflexota; class Ktedonobacteria; order Ktedonobacterales; family Ktedonobacteraceae; genus JALYTT01. Next base: position 14,113 of record JBDTHH010000103.1, read on the forward strand.
TATCGGCGATAAAAGGATAGATGAGGATAATCCAGAAAGCACCCATGAGTAGTAGGGCGAATAATGCCCTCAGTGGACTCTTAAAGGTGCTTGAAGCGCTTCTGAGATCTTGTGCTTGTGTGATACTTACTGCTATGCTCCAGCAGAGGAGTGCAATACAGCCCCATACAAGCTTCAATTTCCAGGTTCCCGGTTCGTTCCATGAAATGTGAAAAGCCAGGTGGAAGTATGGTGCTACCATTACTAACAAAGCGAGCGAAGCCAGGATAAATATGCCATCTCCTATCATTAAAGCGAGATGCCACAGTGATGGTATGGGTCTCAAGCGCCACACTCTTGGTCTCCCCCCCGTTGGTGACTCTTGAGAGAGGCCTTCAGGGCTTTCAGCCGTTACCCCCATCACCTGTACCGTATGTTCTTCGGCCACTGACCAGCCCTCATATTTTGCATTGCGGCGTGTAGATGGTACATGCATGGTATATTCAATATCAGGCTGCATGATTTAGCCTCCAGGCTCGTCTTCACTATCTGACTCCATTGCAAATATATAAAAAGATATATCAAGAGAGTGGTCAGTGCTTCAGCTCCGCTTCAGCGAATCAGTGGTGAGTACAGGCGCCTGTGGAAGAGCAAGCTGCGGAGCAGGCTCGCAGCTTTCGTCTATCTCTGAAAGGCGTGTGGGTACAGGTGTTTCTGGGTCAGTCGCTGGCTCGTGCTGTCCGAGCAGTATCTGAAGACGTGCATCAAGTACTCTGGTGAGCCGTTCGTAATCGAAGTGGACTTTCACATATTCACGTCCTTGCCTCCCGAAGGCTTCGGCTTCCTCAGGATGGGCCCGCAAATACAGGATGGCTGATACGAACGCCGCCGCATTTTCAGGTTCCACAACCATGCCCGCATTGGCTTGCTGTTCTGCGAGATTACGGGCTATGCCTTCCGCTCCTAATACGAAGGGGCGAGCGCATGCCATAACTTCAAACATCTTTATAGGCAGCGAACCTTCCAGCAATGATAGTTTTCGCAGAGGAATCAGAGAGATGTCAGCAGCAGCCCAAAGTAGCGGCATATGCTCATGGGGCACCGCATCGAGAAATGTCACATTCTTGAGATGGCGTCTCTGAGCTTCTGCCACCAGTTCAGCTTTTTTCACACCCTCACCAGCCAGGATTATGTGTATATCAGAGTCATCCTGTAGTAGTTCTGCTACATCGAGCAGGGTCATCATTGAATACACGAGTCCATGATTACCCGCATAGAGAAGCGTAAACCGCTCATCCCATCCGAGTTCAGCGCGGGCATGGGCTTGTGGCAAGGGACGAAACCTGGTCGTATCCACACCGTTCGTGATTAATAAGAGCTTCTCTAGCGGAATTCCCCGGCGGAGCAGCGTTTTATGTATTCCTTCCGTCACTGCCCAAACGATGTGCGCACGCTGATATGTTGACCATTCGAGCCATTCAGAGAGCCGAATCAACAGGCGGTTGCGCAATATTCCCAATTGAACCGCAGATTCTGGCCAGAGATCGGCGACCCAAAATATCAAGGGGCAGCGCTTCCACCCCGCCAGCATACGTGCGGCAATGACATTGAAAAGCGGTGGTGATTCGACGATGATTATATCTGGCTGGCCAACAGCCTTGAACGCCAGAAATGGCGCGCTGCAGCCAAAGGATAGTTGAGCGAGTATGCGGCGGACAAAGCCTTCATTCGGACTGATATAGCTCCATACCCGCACCACTCGCACATCATCGAGAACCTCTTCATGGACCAGATAGCCACGGTATTCTGTTGGCACGACTCCGGTTGGGTAATTGGGAACAGTCGTTAGCACTGTCACCTGGTACCCTAGCTTTACCAGGCACTTCGCTGTTTCGCTTACGCACACAGCAGCGGCCGCTTTCTCCGGTGGATAATAGCGAGAGATAAGGAGTATATGCGTCATAAATGCTCCATTGCTCGTCAACTACTTACTATCATTTACTATTTATTATTTACTATCATTCAGGGCTGTCAAACTGCGCGCGATGCGTTGTGCCGCATCACCCTCCCCAAAAGGATTGTGAACCGGGGGGTCAGGCATGGGTCTATTCACTGCTTCGACAATGCTTTGCCAACGTGTGCCAACTAAAACATTCCAACCTGCCTCAACTGTTTCTACCCACTCTGTTTCTTCCCGTAGCGTCACACAGGGTACTCCAAGAAGGAAAGCCTCTTTTTGCAGACCACCGGAATCGGTAAGGATACGATAAGCAGTCCTGCCCAGGGCCATCATATCGAGATATCCAAGTGGCTCTATTAGATTGACATGTTTCTCCCAGGTGATAGCATAATCCTCCAGACGGGCACGCGTACGTGGGTGAACAGGGAAAATCACAGGCATCTCTAGCCTGTTCAACCCATCTGCAATACCACGCATCGCTTCCAGATGATCGGCATTGACCGCCCGATGCACCGTGACTAACGCATAGGATTGCGGCGTGAGCTGAAATGTTCGCAAGAGTTTTTCTGTACGTAGAGCCAGGTGAGGCTGGACCTGTAACAGCAGATCGTACATGACATCACCGACTAACTCAACGCCGGATGTGATGCCCTCTCTGTTCAGATTCCTGCATGCTGTCTCGGTTGGACAGTAGAGACGACACGAAAGATGATCGGAAAGGACACGGTTGATCTCCTCTGGCATGGCTTGATCGAAGTTCCGTAGCCCTGCCTCAACATGAGCAACCGGGATGTGCAGCTTCGCGGCAGCGAGGGCCCCTGCCAGCGTTGAGTTCGTATCTCCGTACACAATCACAGCATCGAAGTGCTCTTTCAAAAGAACGTCTTCAATAGCTTCGAGCATGCGACCCGTTTGGGCGCCATGTGAAGCAGAACCACACTCCAGATGGTAATCAGAAGCAGGGATGGCTAGTTCCTCGAAGAACTGCGCCGACATATTGTAGTCATAGTGTTGTCCCGTGTGTATAATGATTTCCTCGTGCTGTTGTCGAAGCGCACGACTAACCACTGCCACCTTGACGAACTGGGGACGTGCCCCTACAATTGATGCAATTCGCACGAGCATCCTCCGGTCTAAAACAGAGAAAACATAGAAAGAATAGTAGGCTCTTCATGGCTCTCCTGATCTGGTTTCTCCCCACAGCCATCGCCAACAGCGATATAGCGCATGCCAAGCGATTCGATGTGGTTGCGGGCAAGTGCTCTGCGTCCATCGAGTACTACCTGACACTGCGTAAAGCGACTGAAATCGAAGCACTGATAGGCCTGATGATTGGCCTGGAGAATAATGACACGTATCTGATCTTCAATCTCTGAGCTGAGAGGCGTATATCCTAACGCACATAACTCGTCGCGACTAAATAGAGGATCATCAATATATACACTGGCACCATGTTCCAGCAGGGCTTGCTGGAGCAGTTTCGCACTGGTGAACGCGACTTCGCGTACATTGCCACGATAAGATACCCCCAAAATGAGGACGGCCTGATTCGCTAATGAACCTGTGATCGCTTCAATGCGCTGCACCGCGTACTCAGCCATAGCATCGTTGATGCGACGAGCATAGCGCGGTAGCATGAGCAAGGGCTGCTGGGGATTTGGAGATGCCTCTATACCGTCTAAAAGGAAGTAGGGATAGACCGGGATACAATGCCCACCAACGCCCAGACCAGGAGCATGGATATGCGAGTAGGGCTGGCTGTTGGCGGCGTTGATGGCGGCGGCTACATCAAGCCCATGAGCATCAGCAAAGCATGCATACTCATTAGCAAGCGCAATATTGACATCGCGATACGCGGTTTCGATGAGCTTGACAAATTCGGCCTCATCCGTCGACTTCATCGTGATGATCTCAGCATCCAGGACAGACCGGTAAAATGCCACTGCAGCCGCCGTACTTTGCTCATCAATACCACCTACCACTTTCGGGTAGATCCGCAGATCGCGGAAGATGGATCCAGACGAGACGCGCTCGGGGCTAAATGCCAGATAAAAGTCTCGCCCTGCCTGTAAATTCGAGGTGCGTTCGAGGATGTGACGTAGCCTCGATGCTGTTGTGCCAACGGGCAACGTCGTTTCGTAGATTACCAGCGTGCCTGGTTGCAGCCCCGCTCCAATGGCGCTCGTAGCAGCATCAATCGCTTCGAAGTTCACCGTATGGTTCGCGTTGATGATCACCGGTACAATGACGACGACTACGCTCGCCTGCTGTACGGCCTCAGCCGTATTGAGCCTGGCGGAAAGGCGGCCACCAGCCACAGCACGAGGAACTTCCGTAGCAAGTTCTGGCTCCTCCTGCACATGCGCTTGCCCGGCGTTGATCTTTTCTACCACATCGGGATTGATGTCACAGCCAATCACCTGTCGTCCATGCTGCACATACTGCACAGCGAGCGGGAGTCCAATCTTACCCATGCCAACCACAGCCACAGTTGCAGGCGACCGCTCAAAGCCAGGTGAACTCTCTTGCATCTTATGCTTCAACTTCCGCCTCCATTTCCAAAGCCACTCCTGCTTCTGGCTTTCTGACCTCTTCTTGATGTGTTGCCCCCGTAAGTCGGAGCACAACTTTTAACACCTCCACCCCATCCTCGCCGGTGACCATCGGAGCTATATCATTGCGTAGGGCCGCAACCACATTTTCGTACTCCAAGCGCAAAGGCTCGGCTTTTTGAACCTTGAGGCGTGTCATGGTCCCTTCGCTCACGCCTGTCAGCGAGCGTAGGGCCTCCCAGGTTGTTGTTGTATAATCGTTCTCATAAAAATACACATCCTGGGTGAGGTAGTTCACAAGATACATCCCCTTTACCCCGGTGATGCTCAGTTCACGTACTTTAGTTGGAGTCAACCAGTTCACATCGAGTACACCGATTGCATTATTCGAAAAGCGGAGCACACCAAGGAGTAAATCCTCATATGTACTGTGTATGCGGCGTTGCGTTTCTGCATAGACATGTGCCACTTCTGCATCTGCTAGATAGCGCATGATATCGATATCATGGGTAGCAAGATCGAGTGTGACACCGACATCGCGGATACGCGGGGGAAACGGGCCGAGACGGCGAGCGTGTAAATGAAATATTTGACCGAGTTCGCCAGCAACAAGACGCTTCTTCACCTCGATGACTGCCGGGTTAAATCGTTCAATGTGCCCAACAGCAAGTTTGACTCCGCGAATATGCGCAAGTTGAATGAGTGCGAGTGCTTCATCAACAGTACTGGCGATCGGTTTTTCAACGAGCACATTGATGCCCCGCTCAAGCAAATAGGACGCGACTTCAAAATGCAGGTCGGTGGGGACAACGACTGCAGCGAGGTCGGGTTGGGTCTCCTCAACCATCTGCTGGTAATCGGTGTAGCCTGCAACATGAAAGCGACTTATCGCATACTTTAAGCTGGGCTCGTAGGTTTCTGCAACTCCCACAAGCTGAATCTGCTCCTCGTCGAAATCTCGGAGGACCCGCAGATGGTTCATGCCCATCGAACCGGCACCGATGACTGCAATTTTCAGTCGCATAGGGCGCGTACCTCCCTTACAATCGTTGAGAGAGCCTCTTCGCTGAGCGCTGGATGCACGGGGAGCGACAATACCTGCTGTGCAGCAGTCTCGGTTGCAGGCAGATGCGCAGCAGGATCTCTACCTTGCACACATGCCCTTGTGCCTGGCCTTAAGACCAGAAACAGCGAGGAATTGTCTCGATAGAACGGTTGCTGATGAATTGGAAGAGGATAATGAATCGCCGTATCAATGCCCTTCGCACGCAACTGCTGCATCCATTCGTTCCGCTTTGCAAGGACCCTGATGGTGTATTGGTGGTAGACATGGCGGCGTCCGGGATGGACTATCGGAGTTTGTACAACGTCCTTTAAGCGTTCCGTCAAGAATGTGGCGTTGGCAATACGTTGCCGCGTAAAGCGCTCCAGTTTCCCAATTTGGACGATGCCGAGGGCCGCTTGCAACTCCGTCATGCGCAGGTTATACCCCAGAGCTACCTGGTAGTAGCGTGCTTCTTGCCCGTGGTTGCGCAAGAGTCTCACCCGTTCGGCGATAGCGGGGTCATTGGTGGTGACCATCCCGCCTTCGCCAGTTGTCATGTTCTTGGTTGCATAGAACGAGAAACATCCCGTCCCAAAACTCCCCACAGGCCTGCCGTTTACCGCCGCCGCATGGGCCTGAGACGCGTCCTCGATAAGCACCAGAGAGGAAGCCGCCGCGAGTTGTTCCAGGCGATCCATATCGCATGGATGCCCATAGAGATGCACCGCAATAATGGCTTTCGTACGCTGGGTGATAGCTCTCTCTACAGCGATGGGATCTAGCGTATACGTGTCCGGTTCAATATCGACAAACACAGGAGTGGCACCAACGAGCAGAATAACATTGGCAGTCGCAGCAAAACTGAAAGCTGTGGTGATCACCTCGTCACCAGGACCAATATTATGGGCCAGTAGCGCGAGATGGAGTGCCGCGGTTCCCGAAGAGACAGCGACAGCCGCGTGAACATGGCATAGCTCGGCAAAGAGTTGCTCAAACGCCGCGACCCGCTCCCCCTGCGCAAGTTGACCTGATGCCAGAACACGAAGAACTGCTGCCTCCTCTTCGGCCCCCAGAAGAGGAAGTGCAATAGGAATCATGGATGCCCCACTTTACTGCCAGAGGCGCCCTCATAGCTTATAGAGTACATAAAAATACGGGATTCATAGCCTACAAACACAACAACGTGTCGAGAGACGGAATACTTCCCAAAGGGTCAGATGAGAGTTCGTTCAGTCTCCATATCCAGGAGACAGGAACAAGGTAGCAAGTGAAGGCAGGAATAAGCCATAGCCTATTGTAAAAGATACCATAGGCAAACATCTTCAAGTTGAGCAAATTGAATCGATATCCCACAGAAAGTAAAAGCTCACGAAGGGGGGTGCCTCAGGCGCTTTTAAATGCAGCTTATGTTTACATTATCACTGAGCAAACTTTCAAAAGCAACCTTTCAAAATGTAGCATGGATTATTTAGTTTGTCAAGGTTTTTAATCGTTGGCTCCGTCCTTGCGGGGAAACCGCGTAAAAACTGGAGATCAGAAGTGTTTCTAAGCCATTGCCTTCAGGAGATCGAGCGCAAAGGACTCAGCAAAGATGAATACCAGTCTGGTCATGCCT
>JBDTHH010000104.1:0-3665 GCA_039937055.1 Ktedonobacteraceae bacterium
CCGACCAGCATCTTCATGGTGGTTGTCTTGCCGGCACCATTGGCGCCCAGGAAGCCGTAGATCTCACCCCGGCGGACCGCCAGGTTCAGATTGTCAACGGCGGTGAAATCAGCGTACCGGCGCGTCAGCCCCTCCACACAGATCGCAAGTGTGGCAGGTTCTGGAGATTGGTCGACAGGCACAGAGCTGGGGAGATCGCGGCTCTCAGAGCTATCTGGCTTCACAGCCGCTTCCCGTAGCACCTGTGCCGTCTCATGGCTGGCAGGAACGGAGGCTGCCGGTGAGCCAAGGGCCGCCAGGAAGGCATCGCGCTGATCCACGCTGAGCAGGACCTGATCGGCCAGGCCACCGCCAAAGAGCCCAACGCGGAAAGGATAGGCCTGGTCGAGGCACAGCAAGACCTGTCCCCTGTCAGAAAAGGCGATCACAATGCGGTGCGACTGCGCCTCGTAGCGCGCGCTAGGCAGAACGATCTTTTCGCGCGCAGGTTGTGCAGACATGATGGCCGCGCGCGGTATGCTGGCCTTGAAATCTATGCCGTAACGCAATAGCACTGATGTCTTGTCAACATGATGTTTTGTCCATAGAGGAATAAACAGTTTAGCAAGCACGAAGAGCACAAACAGAGCAAGTGCCACAAACAGAGCCAGTTTGACAACGCCGTTCGAGACCAGTCCCTGTAGGAGCAAAGCGATTACGCCTAGCTCTAGAGGCATCATGAAGCAAAATACGCTGACGATAGCCAGGTAACTGCCCGGTGCAGCGGCGTACGTGAATGTTCCGGTTGATTCTTTCATAGGTATACTCCGTTGATACATCAAGCGGTTGATTTACGGGAAAGTTCAGCAAAAGCGCGGCGCTGGGCAGGCGAGAATGTGCTCAGCATCAACTCACCCATCACCTGCGCGAAGGGGCTTTCTGTGTGCGAAAGCTGGGCAGGAGCCGGCTCCAGGGATTGCAGCATGGTGGACATAAGTATATTCAGCGCATCAGACTGTACACAATATTCCACAAAGCGCTCCACCTGGGGCGAGTCCTCAGGAACACAAGCCAGAAGAGCAAAGCGTTCATTAAGTTCAACCATGAGCGTATAGAGGTCTGGATAGTTGGCATAAAACTGAGCGCTACTCTGCATCATTTCGCGATAACCGGCTTTATATGCTTCAGGCCAGTTAAAGGAGCCGAGCAGAGCATCAAGCCTCTTCTCAAGCTCCAGCAGGGTCGGATTTACCTGGGAGAGCAGGGGTTCCAGGTAGGGCAAAACGACATCCAGGTAGAGGCTGGCTTCTGGATCAGCGGGTTGCTCCAGGGTAGAGAGTCTCTCCTGGGCGAGCAGCTTTCTGATGGCGGCGCGCTGCTTTTCCAGCGCCTGCATCTGGGTGGAGAGGTCCTCCTCCAGCGCTTGCAGGATGCTTCTCAGCGCATATTCAGCGCCTGCCTTCTCAGCGGCAGGAATGGCGAGGGCCGTCTTGATACGCTCAAGCGACAGGCCCAGAGCGCGCAGACGTTTGATGCGCAGCAGGCGCAGCAGATCGCTCGCCGAGTAGAGACGATAGCCGCTCGTCGAGCGACTGGGTGCAGCCAGCAGGCCTATCTGCTGGTAGTAGCGAATCGTCTTCGTTGATATGCCCAGCAATGTAGCCACTTCCCCAATCTGTAGCAGCTCGCGCATGGGTTGACCTCCTGTGATGGATTTCTCTCTAAAGAGACTATAAAGCTTGCCCTAACTGGAAGGTCAAGCCCCCAAAGACAAAGCACACTCCAACAAAATATCTCCACCAAATCTCCACTCATTCTTAACGCGTTCTTAACGTCAAAGCTCGAAACAATAGGTTACAATATTAGATGTATCACTGGTGCTTACATTCATGTAGGTAGGGTTCTCTTCTTCTTGACCCAGGTGCCTTGTTGTATGTCAAAAACTATTTGTTTGAATCGAAAGTGAGGCCGAAGCATGCACTTTCTCCGCTCAAAGTTGAGCATCGCTGTCACCATTGCTGCTCTCGCTGTTATGATTACCGGATTAGCAGCGGCAGGGGCAATAGCGACATCGCGCACCACGCATGGCGCGACCAAAGCCAGCGCCACGCACATGACCCTCAATTGCAAACTCCGTGACACATGTACAGAAGTACAGGACTCCGAACAAGTTTTCGGAGAGGACCAGTATATCGGACATGACGAGCCATCAACCCTGTTTTATTCGAATCGTCCGGGATCTGGCAACGAGAACCGCTGGCAGCTCACCCTGCCTAAGGACCCCTCGCCGGCAAACCCAATGACACCCGGCAAGTCGTACAACTTCCAGCTCCATCCGGCCTTCTGGTTTGGTATGGCCATGTGCGACACGCAGTCCTATCCCGAGCAGGTAAGCACCTGCACACCTGACAGCGACACGAACATCGTTGATCCGGCAATCAGCCCCGCTCATCCTGGAACGGCCTTCATGGAGATGCAGTTCTATCCTCCAGGCTGGGTCACATGGCCCGCTGGCAATAGCTGCGACCCCACCAAGTGGTGCGCGGCACTCAATATCGACAGCCTCTCGGAGAACCCGGTGACGGGCCAGACACTCAACACTACCTGTCAGGGCCAGATTGGTAGCATAGAGTATGTCAACTTCGCCTTCATCACGCGCAATGGTGTCTCGCAGGCACCTGCCAGCCCGATTAATGCAACCGCTGCTACCTTCACCCCTGATCCGACGAAAGACCTGTTCATGAGTTCTGGGGACCAGATTGCGGTCACTATGCACGATACAGCGCATGGCCTTCAGATCGCCCTCAAGGACAAGACCACAGGTCAAAATGGATCGATGACATCCAGCGCGGCCAATGGCTTTGGCCAGGTACAGTACGACCCGACCGGGACAACCTGTAACAACATGCCCTACGACTTCCATCCCATGTACAGCACCTCCTCAGAGAAGACCCGCGTAACCTGGGCGGCGCACTCGTACAACGTGGCCTTCGCCGATGAGACCGGACACTTCGACTACTGCTCTACCGTCACCAGCACGGGTGGTTGCACGGGCACCGAGGGCAACGGCACCAATCAGGAGCCAACCGATGGTGATGACGGAGGGTGCTTCCCGGCATCGGCTTCGAGCCTGGTCAAGGTCTCCGGCTGCATAGGAACCAACACAGGGTTTGATGGTGTGCCCTACACACCTGTCTGGCCCGATGGGAACAACGCCATGCACCCGACGGCGATTCACTTCACCAGCCCGAAGACTGGCAGCAACTATAGTACGAACTATAGTCGCGTCGCCTTCGAAGCTGACCTGCCGCGCATCGAGGGTACATGCGATCGCAGTACCGGCAATGGCTGCACACTGATCCCGGCTACCGATGATTGCACAACGACTGCTCCCATCACATGCACACCTGCGCAGTTCTACCCGTTCTTCAGCACTCGCATGGCTGATGGCACCTGCGTCTGGCAGCTCGGAAATCATATCCCCGGCAGCATGAACGATTTCCATCAGAACCAGCAGTACGGTACGCTGTTAGTTCTGAACTATACGGGACTTGGCGGTACGACGATTTCGCGCTACAACAACTTCCGCCAGATACTCTCCCACAACCCCTGCCAGGCATAAGGCAGAAAGAACTGACGCTCCGCTAGTTCAGCGGAACAGAAGTACGAGAAGAGGGCCGCTTGTG
>JBDTHH010000105.1:0-4039 GCA_039937055.1 Ktedonobacteraceae bacterium
GATCCCGGCATCAAGATCGACGACGATTACAGCGTATACCAGCAGGGTATGGAGCGCGATTATTTCTGTCGCTACCCAGATGGGGAACTCTTCACAGGCACCGTCTGGCCTGGACCGTGCGTCTTCCCCGACTTCTCGCGCGCCGAGGTACGCGACTGGTGGGGCGGACTCTACAACGACCTCCTCGATCAGGGCGTGGACGGCGTCTGGAACGATATGAATGAGCCGGCGACGCGCTCCCTGGCGCCAGTAGAGCGTCCAAAGCGCTATGGAAACACGATGGACGACGATGTGCTGCATCGCGCCGGCGGCGAGCAGCCCGCCGGACCGGATGGCCCAGCAGTCTCGCACGCGCTGTTCCACAACGCCTATGGCATGCAGATGGCTCGCGCATCCCGCGACGGTATCGCGCGCCTGCGTCCAGATACACGACCGTTCGTGCTCACGCGTTCCGGCACGGCGGGCATGCAACGCTACGCCGCTCTCTGGACTGGCGATAACACAAGCCTGTGGGAACATATCCCGCTGGCCATCAGGATGTGCCTCAATCTTGGTATGAGCGGCGTACCCTTCGTTGGCCCGGATATCGGCGGCTTCTGGAACTCCAGCAACGGCGAACTGCTTGTACGCTTCGCGCAGATGGGGGCGCTGGCTCCGTTCTGTCGCAACCACACGGCCAAAGGCAGCGCGGACCAGGAACCGTGGGCCTTCGGTGAGCCATACGAGAGCGCCTTCCGCGCCGCTATCGAGACGCGTTACCGGCTCCTGCCCTACCTGTACACCCTTTTCCAGCAGGCAGCCGTCACGGGAGCGCCGATCATGCGCGCGCTCTGCTATCACTACCCCAACGATGAACGCGCCTGCGACGAAGAGACGGCCTTCCTGCTGGGAGAAAACCTGCTCTCGGCCCCCATCTACGAGCCAGGCGCCACCTCACGCAGCGTCTACCTGCCCCCCGGAACCTGGCTCGACTACTGGGACGGCACAGAATATCCCGGCGGCACCACCTGCGAGATACCCGCGCCCCTGGACCGCTGGCCCCTGCTGGTGCGCGAGAACAGCATCCTCCCCAGCGGCCCCCTGATGCAGTACGTCGATCAGCAGCCCACCGACCCGCTGACCTTCACCTGCTACATGGTCAGCGATGGCTCTGCCACCTGCACGCTCTACGAGGACGACGGCACCTCCCTCGCATATCGCGACGGCGCCTTCGCCCACACCACCATCAATTGCAGTGTGTCACGCGACTCCGCAACCATCGAAATTGAGGAGCAACACGCAGATTACCAGCCGCCCCGCACAGCCTACGATGTCAGCATATGGGTCGGCGGTCGCATCCTGCGAGAGCGCATCCCTGCCGGGCAGGGATCGACGACGGTGCGGATCGTGTTGTAGGACGCAGGATCACGGGGCGCAGCAGGCTTGCAGGGCGCAGGCCAGCGGCGCCCCTACACGAAAGAGGGCGTGATCGCGTCAACTTCCAGGGAGCGCGTAGGGTTCCAGGGCGACCGCGAGGGATCGCCCCTACATGTCCGGCCACGCCAACAACGCATCAACGTCGGTGTGCTGGGCACCTTGTTCCATCCCACGCGTTGATCCATGGGGGAATGGAGATGTAGGGGCGATCCCTCGCGGTCGCCCTGCTCCAACACCGCGCGCCCCCCATTTCGTGTACGGGCGCCGCTTCGGCTCCCCTTGCCCGCCGACAAGGCCTGCGCCCGGTAGTTTACGCCTCTACAAACGCCACCAGGCGGCAGAACGCGGCCTCGCCTCCGCTAAACTTCCAGGGGAAGCAGCCGACCCAGATGCGCTGGTCGAGGACTTCGTCGAGCATGCCGCCGGCGTTCTCGACGTGGAAGACGCCGTGGGGGAACATGGCGTAGTGCATGATTTGCAGGTCGTCGTCGGGCCAGATCTCCTCCAGGGGCTTGCCTAGCTTCTGGGCGCACTTGACGGCCAGATCGGGGCGCACCTTGCGAATGACCGTGTTCATGGGGTGATCCATGGAACCAGCGTCGATGGCAAACCAGGAGATCTTGCGCTCCAGCACCCAGTCGACGAACTCGCGCGTTGGGCCGGGATGCTTGATGAAATAGCGCGTCTCGTCGGGCTGCGACTCGCCATACCAGTTGCTGGGATAGTATTTGTGGTAGCCGGTATGCACTATCACGATATCGCCAGGCTGGATGCGCAGCCCGGTCTTACGCTCCCACTCCTCGAAATGCGCCGAGGTATAGATATCGTAATCGCCGATGCCCAGCGACTCCAGGTCCACCACCACGCCGGGGCCTACCAGCTTGTCCAGGGGGATACTGCCGATGTCCTGCCCGTTGGTGATGAAGTGCAGCGGGGCGTCCAGGTGCGTGCCGACGTGCAGGGTGGACGCGATATGCTGCCCGCCCACCTTATCGAAGGCCACGCGCTTGATCCACTTGATCGTCGGTCCCTCGTAGGTAGCAAAGCCGGGCGTGTGCATGTCCCAGTTCTGCGAGAGATCGACCACGCGCATGTTGCTCAAGTCAATAGGTTTCATGGAATAGTGCCTCCTCGTGAAATAGTGTGTTGTTATTCAGTACCGTTGCGCACCGCGTCCAGAATAATCTGGTCGATCAACTGTTCAACGGGGGCGCGATCATCGGTGAAATACACGGTTCTGCCCTGCTCTTCACGTATATTGCCTAAGAGGATACTCTCCTGGGCGATGCTGCGCAAGAGGGGGTTCTGCAAACCGGCGGTATTGAGATGGAAATTGCTCAGCGCGCTGGGCGCGTTTGTGCCTATGATCACGCTATTGGTAAAGCGCGCGGTATCGATGATATACACGTTATGGAACACGGAGTGCATGGTCTGCGCCAGCGCCTCCACCAGGCGAAAATCTTTATTGGTGCGGCCCGCGTTGACGACGGCGACTCCCGTTGGCGTCAGGTGCGCGCGCACCTCGCTGAAGAACTCGCTGGTGGTAAGCTGGAACGGCACGTAGGGCTGCTGGTAGGCATCGATGCCGATCTCGTCGTATTTGCGGGTCGTTGTTTGCAAAAAGTAGCGCCCATCCTGGACGATCACGTTCAGGTTTGGCTCCTGCATATGAAAATACTGCCGCCCAAGGTCCACAATGGTGCCATCGATCTCAACGCCATCGATGGGGATGGGACCATAGGCCGCGTTGAACTCGCGTGGGATGGTGCCGGCTCCCAGGCCGATCACCGCCACGTTACGCACTTTGTCGGGCGTGAAAGGCGGCCTGTTGAAGTACGGCGCGATCAGGAAGTAGTCCCAGGGTCCCTGCGTCAGCACCTGGTCGGGGTTGTAGATAGAATGGATGCCCAGGCCCTCGTTCAAGACCAACTGCATCTCGTTGCCGACGCGTACCACCTGGATATAGTTGTAGGCCGACTCGCGCTCAGCGACCAACACCCCACCTCCATTGGTGCCGCTCGCCGGCTTGATCGGGCCATGCTGGCTGAAGGCCGCGAACAGCAGGGGGATGAGCAGCAGGAGTGTTAGCAGGCTCTTGTCAGGACTTTTGCCTTTCGCCGGCTCGTCAGGGAAGCGTGGCGTGCTGGTCCGTGTAGCCACCAGGCCAATGATAGAGACGACCAGCAGGGAGATGGCGATGGTATAGAAGGTGCGGTAGGTACCGATGGACGGGATGAGCCAGAGGACGGGCAGGAAGGTACCCAGGATACTCCCGGCGGTGGAGATGGCATACAACTGCCCGGCGGTGCGACCCGACTGGCCCACCTGCTGGATGCTCAGACGAATGGCGAATGGCGAGACGCAGCCCAGCAGGATCATCGGCGCCGCAAAAAGCAAGATCACCGCCACCAGCGACCCGTAAAAGACGCTCACCGAGTAGGTGGCGAAGGCGCTCAATGACCAGCCCAGGATCGGGCGCGAAATCAGGGGGATCAGCCCCACCAGAAACGCCGCCACGGTGGTCAGCCCATAGAAGACAGTAGCCCGCGGGTAGCGGTCGGCCAGGCGCCCACCCACGTAGTAGCCAATGGTGAGGTAGAGCAAGATGAGGCCGATCAGGTTG
>JBDTHH010000106.1:0-4820 GCA_039937055.1 Ktedonobacteraceae bacterium
TGGCCGGCGAAGAAGGCGTGCGCGAAGTACTGCAAAACTTCCTGGCAGACCTGGATCTGACACTGGCCTTGAGCGGCTATACCTCCTTCCAGGAGGTGGATGTCTCGACGTTAGTGAGGGAATGAACGCGTATATAGGGCAGCTCTCCTTCCCTATCATTACCTGCGTCTCTCGCAGCGAGAGCGTGTTGCCTTCAATGGCGTTGCTATGATATGTCAGACGGATACGCAGATCCTCGTGCAGGCGACGCGCAATAGCTGGAGCCAGAGGTCGATGCAAATCCAGACGGGCCTTCTTCTCTTCCAGGCGAGTGAGCAGCCTCGGCTCCAGCCGAACGTCTTCCCGTCTTTTGCGCTCATCGTGTCGAGGCATTGATGGATCACCTTTCATTGAAAAAATGTAATACAATTTATTGAGCGAGCCGTTTATGGGGGCTATCAATAAATTATATCGCGACATCATTCAGAATGCGAGGCAAGCCACGTTCTACAGACACGGGGAGTGTACTTTGTGAATTGCCCTGATCAAGCAAGAAAACTGTATCACGATGCTCCCCTATGTCGTATGATGAATAGTAGCTACTTGTATATAGATGCAGGTGGACTATCCTATAGCCATAGAAATTGGTGACTAGGGGATGGATACACCAGAGCCTGGGGAGGCGTTATGAAAGTCAAAGATGTCATGAGCACTGACGTGATTACGGTCAAAGAGGACCAGACCAGGCAGCAGGCCGCGTCGCTGCTGACGAAACATCGGATCAGTGGCCTGCCGGTCGTCAATGATGAGGGGCTGGTGACTGGCATTGTGACGGAGTATGATGTGATTAGCCGGGAGGGCGAACAGGTAAAGCATATCATGACGCGTGGTATCATCAGTGTGAGCGCTGATTCCGACCTGGAGGATGTGCGCCAGATCCTGGTGAATGAGAGTATCAGGCGCCTGCCGGTACTCGACCAGGGGCGGTTGGTCGGCATTGTGAGCCGCGCCGACCTGGTGCGGGAGGCGGCCACGCGCTGGATCTGTCATGTGTGCGGCGAAATCACGCATAGCGAAACACAGCCAGAGCATTGCCCACGCTGTCACGCCCGGAACCTGGTAGCGGCCTCCGATCCCCAGGCTCCCGGCTCCTGAATAAGAAAGTCAAGGAAGTTGTATGGATACTCAGCAGCAACATCAGTCGCACGGGCGCAAAGCCGCTTCTACGACGAAGCAGGCCGCTTTGCCCGCGGATACAGACCAGGCTACCTTGCTGGATTACTACTACCAGATGGTGCTGGTGCGCCGCTTTGAGGAGAAGGCCAGTGAGATGTATAGCCGGGCGCGTATTGGCGGCTACTGTCACCTCAATCTTGGCGAAGAGGCCACCGTCGTCGGGTTTTGTGCTGGTCTCGCCGCCGACGACTATGTGTATACCAACTACCGGGAGCATGGCTACGCCATCTGCCGGGGGATCTCCCCCGCTGCCGTCATGGCCGAGTTGTTCGGCAAGGAAAGCGGCTGCTCGTATGGGCGGGGTGGCTCGATGCACATGTTTGACCTCAAACGGCGTTTTATGGGCGGCTATGCCATCGTCGGCGGCCAGATACCACTGGCCACCGGCGCGGCCTTCGCCGTCTCCTATCGCGACTCCCACGAGGTCGTGGCCTGCCAGATGGGCGACGGCACCACCAACGGTGGCCCCTTCCACGAATCGCTCAACCTTGCCCGCATCTACCACCTGCCCGTGATCTATTTTATCGTCAACAATCAGTACGGCATGGGTACGCGTGTGGACAAAGGCTCGGCGGTCAGCGAGCTGTACCGCAAGGCCTGCGCCTATGATATGCGCAGCGCGCGCGTGGACGGCAACGATGTGATCGCCGTGCGCGAGGCGGTGCGCGAGGCGGCGCAGGTGGCCCGCGAGCAGCACGAGCCGAGCCTCATCGAGGCCGTCAGTTTTCGCGCCCGCGGCCACTCGGTCGTGGACCCTGATCGCTACCGGTCACAGGAAGAGATCAAGCAGGCGCGCGCGCATGACCCTTTGCCAACCTTCGCTGAACGCCTGGCCAAAGCCGATATCATGAACGAAGAGCAGCGTCACGAGATCGAAGAGCGCGCCCAGCGCGCTGTTGACGCGGCGGTGGCCTTCGCCGAAGAGAGCGAAGACCCGCCAGTTAACGAACTCTTCGAGCATATCTATGCGCCCGATACGCCCGCTGAGTCGCGAGAGCAGGAGGGGAGGCGCTAACTATGGCTGAGATCACATTTCGCCAGGCCTTGCATGACACTCTACGCGAGGAACTGCGCCGCGATGAGCAGGTCTTCCTGCTGGGAGAAGAGATCGGCCTCTTCGAGGGCTCGTATAAGATCACGGCAGGCCTCTTGAAGGAGTTCGGCCCCAAACGCGTCGTAGACACGCCCATCGCTGAGAACGGCTTTGTGGGCATGGCGGTCGGCGCGGCCATGCTTGGGCTGCGACCCATCGTGGAGATTATGACCATCAATTTCACGGCCCTTGCCATGGATGAGATCGTCAACCATGCCGCCAAGATCTACTACATGTTCGGCGGCCAATGTCCCATTCCCCTGGTGATTCGCACGCCCGGCGGCGGGGGCCAGCAGCTCTCCGCGACCCACTCGCAGAACCTGGAGGTCTGGTTTGCCTATGTCCCCGGCCTGAAGGTCGTCGCGCCCTCCAGTCCTGCTGATGCCAAAGGCCTGCTGCGCTCGGCTGTGCGCGACAATAATCCAGTGATCTTCCTGGAGAACCTGGCGCTCTATAACACAAAGGGCGAGGTACCCGACGGCGACTATACGATCCCCATCGGCCAGGCGCAGGTTAGCAAAGAGGGGAGCGACCTGACGGTGATTAGCTACTCGCGTATGGCGGCGGTAGCCCTGGATGTGGCGCGCCGTCTGGAGCAGGAGCAGAAGCTGAGTGTGGAGGTCGTAGATCTGCGCTCGCTGCGGCCGCTGGATCACGAGACCATCGTCAACTCGGTCAAGAAGACGAACCGCGCCATCGTCTTCGAGGAGGATTGGCGCTCGTTTGGCATCGGCGCGGAGATTGCCGCCCTGGTGCAGGAAGAGGCCTTCGACTACCTGGATGCTCCCATCAAGCGCGTCGCCAGCCTTGAGGTCCCCCTGCCCTACTCCAAGCCCCTGGAGCAGGCGGCGTTGACGGGTGCGAAGCAGTTGTTGGAGGCCATCGACGAGCTGGCCTTGCGCAAGAGGAGGGTTGGTCATGCCTGAGGTAAACATGCCCCGGCTCAGCGACACCATGCAGGAGGGCACGATTGCGCGCTGGCTCAAGCAGCCCGGCGAGCAGGTCAAGAAGGGCGACATCCTGGCTGAGATCGAGACGGACAAGGCCACCATGGACCTTGAGGCCTACGATGCCGGCGTCCTCGAACGCATCATCGCGCAGGCCGGCCAGACCGTACCCATCGGGCAGGTCATCGCGGTCATCGGCAGCGGCGAGGGCCATGGCGCTCAAAAGCCTGAAGCCGCCTCTTCTACTGACGACGCGCCCCAAAAGGCCCCGGAAGCAGCGGACTCTCGCGAAAAGACCTCGCCCGCCGCGACGGCTTCAGATAAGGCCCCGGAGGCGGCGGCTCCCGCGTCTCCACAAGAGAAGGCACAGGCGCCTGCATCTCCCCAGGAGACCGGCGAACCTGCCAGACCACCAGAAGAGCAGCACGCGGAAGCTGGGGTGAACGGCGATCAGCACTTCATCAAGGCCTCGCCGCTGGCCCGCCGCATCGCGGAGGAGCACCATATCAACCTGGGCCAGGTTCAGGGGAGCGGTCCCGGCGGGCGTATCGTGCGCGACGATATCGAAGAGCTTATCGCTCATCAATCCACTGCGATGCCAGCATCTCCCCAGGAGACACAATCAACCTCCACGCAGTCGGCAGAGGAGGCCCAACCATCTACGCGGTCGCCAGAGGTTTCACAGCAGCAGGCAGAAGGAGACACGCTTGCTCCGCTCTCGCGCATGCAGGCCACCATTGCGCGCCGCCTGACCGAAGCCAAGCAGACGATCCCCCACTTCTATGTGAGCAGCGAAGTGGATATGACCGATGCCCTGGCGCTGCGCCAGAAGCTCAACGAGGGCGCCGGCGAGGATGGGGTCAAGATCTCGGTCAACGACCTGATCGTCAAAGCCTGCGCGCTGGCTCTGGAGAAGTTCCCCGAAGTGAACAGCTCTCTAAGAGATGGGCAGTTCGTGCGGCACGGCGACATCCACATCGGGATCGCCGTAGACGTGCCTGCCGGCCTGCTGGTGCCCGTGCTGCGCGATGCCAATATCAAGGGCGTACGCACTATTGCGCGCGAGTCACGGGGGCTGATTGAGAAGGCGCGTGCGAACAAATTGACGCCGGGCGAGATGGCCGGGGGCACGTTCTCGATCTCCAACCTGGGCATGATGGATGTCAGCGAGTTCGTGGCCGTCATCAATCCCCCCGAAGCCGCCATCCTGGCCATCGCCTCCACTCGCCAGCGCTTTGTGCCGGTCAACGATCAGCCCGTTGTACGTTCTCTCATGCCCATCACACTCTCGGCCGACCATCGTATCCTCTACGGGGCCACCGCGGCTCGCTTCTTGCAGGAGGTCAAGCGACTGCTGCAAAACCCGTATAACCTGTTGGGCTGACAGAGAGCAAGCGGCCCTGTTGTATCCATGTACGGCATGGTATGTAGGGGCGCCGCTGTTCGCAAGGGGATTTTTTGCGGGATGGCGGACAAACAGGGAGAAACATGCATGAGACGTAGGGGCGCCGTTGACAAGCCCGCCTGTTCTTCGACGGCATCATCATCTCGTTGGCGAACAGGCG
>JBDTHH010000107.1:0-6008 GCA_039937055.1 Ktedonobacteraceae bacterium
GTATCCCTGCGACAGAGGCGAATACCGGCGGCCACGTAGCGAGCGGCCTGGTACCACCAGGGACGGCCTGGCCCCGAAGGAGCAGAACTGGCCTTTTCCTCACGGCCAGCTACTTGAATGAGCGGTGTCGATAGTGTCGCCATACAAAACTCTCTCTCCTAGTTCCTAGTGCAAAAGTCATTGACCTTTTCGCTCTTCACGCATACTTCCTCCCATCGATGGCCGCCAGAAGGCATCCGCACACTGCACTTATGACGATCGACTTAAGGAGGCTGCAACTCAAGATTACCTTCTTCCTATCCACTCTCAGATGAATAGACCTGGATTCATGATGCTGGCCGGGTCCCAGCGCGCCTTCAGGTTCGTCATCACGTCCCATCCCTGCGCGCGATAGCCGTGGCGTTCGATCTGTCCCTGGAAGCGCGAGGGCAGATGGATCGCCAACGCGTACCCCTCGGCCGCCAGGGCCGGCTTTCGCAAACCGGCGACCCAGGCGCTCGCCGCGCCGGCGTCTTCCAGTGTATGGGCCGCGTAGAGAAGCCCGCTGCTTATATCCGCCACGAATGATCCGGCGTTCAACACAGAGGCCTGATCTTGCATATATGCTGGCAGGTCGCGTGCCGGCAGGCCGACGCGTAGGTGCAGCGCCTCAGCGGGGAAGCTGCCGAGCATCTCGGCCCACAACGCGCTCCCAGAGGGCGCCTCAACCTCCAGTGTGGCGGGCGCGCCTGCGCTGTGCAGCGCCTGGCGCACCTGGTCGAGTTCGGCCTGCACGTCTTCCGGCAGCCCCTCGGCGGTATAGGCGAGCAGGTAGGCGCTGTCCGGGACAGCGGGCCTCTTACACCCCCGGCAGAGCACGATGGCCGATGCCACCAGCGCCACGGGCAGCAGTTGCCTGGCCCACAGTAGCCCCCGGCGCATATCCTCAACTGGAATGAGTAGCGTGCGGGTGGCGCGCGGCTGTGGCAGCAGCCTGAGCGTCACGTCGGCGAGCAGCCCCAGAGTGCCGTATGCGCCGATGAAGACCCTGGTGAGATCATACCCGGCGACGTTTTTCGTGATGGGACGCCCCGTGCGTATCACGCGTCCATCCGCCAGGGCCACAGTCGCGTAGAGCACCAGGTCGCGCACAGCCCCGTAGCGCATGCGCAGCGGCGCGTTCACATTGGCGGAGACCAGGCCACCGATAGTAGCTTCGGGCCAGGGCGAGATCAGCGGAACCTGCCTGCGGTCGCGTGCCAGGAAGTCCTGAATCTCTGCCAGGGGCGTACCCGCGCCAACGGTGATATACAAATCGTCGGCCGCGTATGTCTTGATCCCTCGTAGCGCGCCAGTGCTGAGCAGCACGCCTCCTTCAGGTAACGCGCCAGGAACAGCGGCGCCGCTGATGGAGACACTGCGCCGCGCGTGAGATAGCGCGACGAGTCCCTGTGCGGCCTCCTCTGCTGTCGCTGGCGTGAATACCTCGCCGATCTGCGGACCACCTCCCGCTACAGGGACGGCAATGGATTCCCGCGCAGTGTAGCCCGCGAACGGCGCCAGGTCGCCTGCCTTCGCTGGTGGGAAGACCTTGCCGGGATTCAAGATACCTTGTGGGTCGAAGGCTTGCTTGACATCCCACATCGCCAGCAGTTCGGCGGGAGTATGCATCGCGGACATAAACTCGCGTTTCTCGATGCCTACGCCATGCTCACCCGACAGACTGCCATTCATCTCAATGCAGGCCCTGACCAGTTCCCAGCTCGCGCGATGCACGGCCTCTCTCATGACCGGATTTTCGGGTTCGGGGATCAGAATAAGCGGGTGCAGATTGCCATCGCCGGCGTGAAAGACATGGCCCACGCGTAGCCCGTAGCGGTCGCAGATCTCGTCCACCTGCGCCAGCATCTCCGCAAGCCGGCTGCGCGGGACCGTGATATCGACGGTATAGCACGCGGAACTCAGGCGCGCCAGCGCCCCGGCCGCGCTTTTGCGCGCCAGCCAGATCCTGGCCCGTTCCTCCTCGTTGTGGGCAATGCGCAGGTCGTACCCGCTATGCGCGCGCAAGATCTGCTCTATCTCCCCCATCTGTGCGTCCAGGCTCTGTGGGTAGCCATCCACCTCGATCAGCAGCAGCGCGCCCGCCTGCCGTGACAGCCCGGCATGCGCGAAATCTTCAACGGCCCCGATGATCTTGCGGTCCATCATCTCCATCGTCGCGGGCACCAGCCCGGCGGCGATGATAGCGGAGACCGCCACGCCCGCCTGCTCAACGGAGTCAAAGGCCACCAGCAGCGTCTTGACGCCGGGTGGGTTGCGGATGAGCCGCACGGAGATGGCGGTCATGAGGGCCAGCATACCCTCGCTACCGGTAATCAGGCCGCGCAGGTCATATTCGGGATAGTCCATAGCGAGGCCACCGACGCGGATCTGGCTGCCATCGGCCAGGACAACGTGCAGGCCGGTAATATAGTTGGTGGTGACGCCGTACTTGAAGCAGTGCGGCCCCCCGGCATTCTCGGCAACATTGCCGCCAATGGTCGAGGCGCGCTGGCTGGCCGGGTCTGGCGGGAAGTACAGGCCGTGGGCTTTCACGCGCTCGTCGAGCGCCAGGTTGATTACGGCCGGCTCGGCAATAGCGCTGCGACCGTAGCTATCGACATCGAGGATGCGGTTCATGTGCGAGAATTCTACTACGATGCCCCCCCGGTCGGCTACGGCTCCCCCGGAGAGTCCCGTGCCGGCGCCGCGAGCCACCAGCGGGACACTGTGTTCGGCTGCCCAGCACACGACGCGCGTCACCTCGTCGGGTGTGCGTGGAAACACTACCCCCTCTGGTATGCCCCGGTCCAGGCCAGCGTCGGACTCGTAGGTAACGAGAGCGGCTCTATCGGTATGGACCTGCCCCTCCGGTAAGAGCGTTTTTAGCGAACGCAACGCGTCTACTTGCAGCATCGAATGTACCTCTTTCCCGCTACAATTATAATCACGCCTTCCTAGCGCTTCACGCCATGAATGAAACGCACAGTTACCGTTCCAAGTAAACAGTATACAACCGCGATAGCAAACAGTACCTGAAAACCAACGACGGGCATGCCGCGTTGAGTGAAGGCATCGATCAGGGGGCCACCAAGGATAGGGGCGATGACCTGGGGGAGGGAGAGGGAGATATTCCAGACGCCCATGTCCTTGGCGAAATTTTTATGGGAGGGCAATACGTCGGCCACCAGCGCCCAGTCCACGCTCTGGTACGCTCCGGCCCCGATGCCGAAGAAGAAGCCGGCCACAAACATAATCGTCAATGAGTGCGTGAACATCTGCACCACGATCAACACCAGGCCCAGCATACCTAACGTGCCACCCGATAGATAGATCACGCGCTTGCGTCCAACGTGATCGGAGAGCCAGCCGGCGAAGACCGCACTCACCAGGCTGGCGAGCGAGGCGATAATCACGAATTTTGTGGTCTCTTGCTCGGGATCAGGCACGCCGATGACATCGCGCATGTAATATTGCAGGAAGGTTTGAATCGTATAGATACCCAGCATCATCAGCAGGCGCGTGATCAGCACCCAGGCAAAATCGGGATCGCGCCGGGGATCGAAATCGAAGAGGCGCAGCACGCCGAGCGCGATCACTACCATCAGGATACCCTGCTGCATGTCGCTCTGCACCTGTATGCCGCCGGGATGGAACATATTCCACACGCTTATCCCGCCCCATATTATCAGGACTGCCGCGCTGATCCCCACCACATTGTACAGCAGCGCGCGCGTCAGCCAGGACCGGCGCGCAACCGGCTTCATGGCGGCTCCCCCAGAAGAGCGCATGGCCGCCGCCAGTTCCTCTTCAGCCATATGGGCCGACGTGCCTTTGCCCTCATTTACCGAAAAGATCGTGATGAGCATCAGCCCCAGCAGCACAGCGATGATGATGCCATAGGTGAGGGCCAGGTTGTGTTGATAGGTCAGCAATGGCTGGTTGGCATTCACAAACAGGCCCGCGACAGCCACGCCACAGATGGTGCCGCCAATGCTGAGCGTGCCCATCACACCTGAGGCGATCCCGCGCTGCTCCGGGGGTACAAGATCGGGCAGGAGCGCGTGAAATGGCGCGGAGGCCGCGTTGTTCGAGAACTGTACGACGAGGAAGGCCAGGGTCAGCGAAGGGATATCCCACGCGTTCGCCATCCACACCAGCGCACACACGTTTACCAATGTGCCGAGCACGATATATGGCCGCCGTCGTCCCCAGATAGCCATCCGGCCCCGCGTCCGGTCGCTGAGCATGCCAATCAGCGGATTACTCACGAGCGCGACAAAGGCCCCCGGAACCAGCACAAAGGCCAGCTCCTGCCCCTTATGAAGCTCTCCCACTATCTTGAGTACCTGGCTGGGAAGAATGATAAAGCCAAGGGCCGCCCAGTGAAAGTTGAGCGCGAACCAGAAGATGCTGATGGCTATGATTTGTGTCCAGCGCAGCTTCGGTAGTTTGAACACGGAAGGGCCTGGAGGGGGAGATTCCGCCTCCGGCTCCAGTGGCGCGGTCGCCATGCGATTGTTTCCCTTTCTAACCTGTCTCTCTCTGATGATCGCCCCCACCACACCTCACCTACCCCTATAACCTGGACCTGGCTTGATTGAATATAGATTTCCATGTACAATGCGATATGCAGCCTTGCGCTGTCTCATATATGCCGTAAAGGATAATATTTATGCTAAAACGGCCTGCTACCTGGAGTAGACAGTTTACGTTTCGCGATAGAGAGATTTTTTATAATCGCATCCCTTTCAATAATCGCGCCGAGCGCGCCGTGGAGGTGCCGCTAGCCTTTGATTTCCTGGCCAGGCGGCAGAGCAAAGAGAGAATGCTTGAAGTTGGCAATGTCCTCCAATACTATGAAAACGCTTTGAGTGACGTTCTCTGCATTCGCGGCAGGCGTATCATAGATAAGTTCGAAGTTGGGTACGGCATAGATAACATAGATATTATCAACGTGGACCCAGAGGAAAAATATCAAACTATTATCTCCGTGTCAACTGTTGAGCATGTGGGGCAGAACTCTTCTCCCACGGGCCGGTTTGGCGAGCAGAAGAAGAGCGCGGACCGGGAGGCTCCCCTGACCGCCATCGCCAAGATCTACGATCTCCTGGCTGTCGATGGCCATGCCCTGCTGACTGTTCCCTTTGGCAAGCTTGTGGATGGCGGCTGGTACGTCCAGTTTAGCTCTGAGTATCTTGGCCTGCTCACCACAAAGTATAACATCCCTCAGGAAGCGTTATCAGTGGGGTACCTGAAGCGTGTCGCTCTAGAGTCACGCTGGAGCAATCCCCATCAACGCTGGGTCGAGGCGGCCGCCGGGGAATTGAGCACTATCAGGTACGATAACATCGCGAGCGGGGCCAGGGCGATTGCGGTGATAGAACTCACAAAACTCGCGGAACCGTTTACGTTCAATGCAGCCGTTTGTCCTGCCACACCTCTGCACTACCAGCGCTCACCCCTGGCCAGGAACCTGTTCGTTGGCGTTGGTCTGCTGCGAAGCTGGTTCCATCGTTAGATTTGTGACGTAATTATTTCCCCCTTCGTTGTAAGACTCAGGCCGTAAGAACCCTCTGCTGCTTTACTCGATTCGGGAATGAGTAAAAGGACAGAGAAGTATCACCGGTACTTCGATGGGAGGTAAAAAAGCGCGCTCACCCACGGGCATACCTGGTTATGTTCCCTTGATCTCTATTTCTTGCTACCAGGGAACATGGTGTTATGCTGCGTTGGGCCAGCGGTCGCGAACGTATGGAACAGCGATCTGTCCTCACACGGCCCACGCAACCGCAGGCCAGGCAACCTACCATCATAGCGCGCTGGATGCAATACTTCTTCGCCGGAGATCTGTCCTCCGGCAAGCGTTTCGTCAGCGATCTTCAGAGGCGGGCTTGCTGGATTGGACTTGCGCTTCTGCTCCAGTCTCTCAATGAAGTTGACCAGGGGATCACGACCATCGATCGTACCTGGTTGGCGCCTCTGGTGGT
>JBDTHH010000108.1:0-4667 GCA_039937055.1 Ktedonobacteraceae bacterium
GCCGAGATGGGCGCCAGCGAGGTCCACCAGTTCTGCGAGACCGAGGCGTCGGGACAGCGCCTGCTAAAGGCGGCGATGCAGCAATTATGCCTATCGGCCCGCTCTTTCCACCGGCTGCTCAAGCTGGCGCGTACCATTGCCGACCTCGCCGAATGCGATCAGATTCTGGCGCCGCATATCGCCGAGGCGGTGCAATACCGGCCACGGGTGGGGATATAAGAAGGAGTCGATATCTATTGTGGTTAGGTAGTGCTCAATTAGTATGTGAGTGTTATTTGGTGTCACTAAAGTGCCTGCTCTACATACCAGGCCAGCGAAGTTCCGGGTGAAGGGAAGCGCCCTCAACAGGCCCCTGGGCCTGGGAGGGTCTCCCCTCTGGTCGCACAAGCCCCACCCGGATTCGGCAAGTCGAATCCCTACGCGGATGGGGGCAGCTCACGTGTCGAATGTAGCTTGACAGAGCAATAGACATGAAGTGAAGCCGAAGCGTGCCGTTCCGTAGGGCGAGGCAAACCACATTCGTTGATATAACATCACTATCGACCAGTCTGAAGAAGGGAAAATAGACCATGTGTCGTGTTGGAGCAGGGCACCCGCATTGTCGGCGGGCATGGGGAGCCGAAGGGAGTGCCCCTACATTTCTGACCGAAGGAAGATGGCACGGCGATGGGAACCAGCACCCGTGGTAGGTTCCATCACCTCTTTGGTCATTCGAATGAGATCGCCGAGAGCGGAGTATGACATGTACGGGCGATCCCTTTGGCTCCCCTTGCCCGCCGACAATGCGGTCGCCCTGTTCCAACACGACACATGATTGTGTATCAACGCATGGGCAAGCCAGGTCCCTAAGCGAGAGGGGGCGTTTCACCCGTCTATGGCAGCTTGACAGTCCACTACTCCCTACTCGCCAGCGCGGCATCCATCTCCTCGCGAGAGCATTCCTGGCTTTGTCTGACCACGGTTTCAAGTGTCGCCAATCTCCAGAACCTCGTGCCATTTCCGTGTAGTTCCGACGCTGGACCCCGGTAGTCCGGCTGAATAGCAGAAGCAGGGGATGCGAAATCAGCCTTGCTTTTCCCTAATAACCATGCTGCCTGGCTTACCGTCAAGTCCTGATCCGGGTGGCTTTGCCGCCAGTGTTCGATATACTGGGTGGCATCTGGCTCTATAATGCTTCCACAGAGAGGACAAGCCCCAGGGGCTCGTGCTCCTTTATGCCTGTGACTTTCGGGTCTGGAGGGTATCACCCAGTCTTCCTCATCTTCCTCTTCCTCGTCGTTATCCCAGTAGGGATATCTGCTTGCCAGTTGGGACACATAGGCTCTCTTATCTGTGAGTTTATAGGAGCAAACGGCAGCCACATCGACTCCCAGCTCGCGCAGGATGTCTTCAATCGGGTGTTGCTGGCTCTCTGCCTCGGTGATGGTGTGCCCAAAGAATACTCCACACTCTCGGCTGTTTTCCAGCAGATTTTTCAAGATATGCATGTGTTGCTCCGGCAAGAATCTCTCCGCCACGCGAAAGGGCAGGTGGAAGACGTAGTGCGCGGTCGTGCTGGCGTACTCAAACGAGATCAGGCTCAGTCCCTCTGGATCGAGTTGGAGCGCCTCGCCCTCGTCCAATTCGTTCCACCGTGGTGAGGGGCGGTTCCGGCTCCAATGGATATTTATCAGGTCGATAGGCTCGATGCAGAGCGCAGCAAGTTCGCTACCTGGAATGGGCTGCCGGGTAGAGCGTGCCTGTGCCACGAGCGCTGCGAGCTGCTCATGGAGAAACGTTTTGACCCGCTCCTCATCGAGCGTTTCAATATCGGCGCGTGTCGTTGCCTCGTGGCCCACGATGCGCGCAAAGAGACGGAGGACGGTAGTGTCAAATTCTTTCCCATCTGTTGGGCGATATTCGTTGTTCTCGAACAGCATCGCCAGCCTACTGAGAAACACCTCGGCCGCCGTGTCTGTCGTGAAATCGAAGGCGTACTCGCGGGCAAAGCCTGCCGATCCATCGATATAGGTCACCGGGCTAAGCATGCCAGCCAGGAAGGCTTGCTGTATGAGTGCTGCTTTCACGCGATACAGCCCCTGACGGTCGGCGTACAGCAACTGATCCCTGGCCTTGGTCCAGTGATTGAGATAGAAGAGCAGGTGCAGCGTCCGCTCGATCCGTTCCGGCTGGCAAAGCCATGCGAGTCTGGACAGAGGCATGCCGCCGGGTGCCGGTCCCTCCTCTGACTCTCTGGCTGCTGTCTCGTTCGTCATAGTTTGTGTCTCGCTTGTCTCGGATGTGGGGCCACTCTTGCCCTGCTGAGTACTCCAGGTACCTACGCTTGCAAGCGCGCGCTCTGCCAGCTCGACCAGCTCTTCACGAAAGCGGAGATTGTCGCCTGTCGCGCGGAGCACAGAACTCAACGCGAAGGGGTAGGGAATGGGGGCGTTCGTGATGCCTGGAAACGCGGGGAGCAGCCTGATAATCACATCGTGTGCCGGCTGTTCCAGTTTGGAAAACGAGACGTAGGCGTACTCCTCGTGCGGCGAAACGACCAGCAGGTCGCGCCCCTGGAAGTGGACCTTTCCCGAAACGCCCTGGCACGAAAATTGGGTCGTCACGCCTGGGATGCGGTTGAGCGCTTCGACCGCCGGCCGGATGAGTGGATCAAGCTCACTCCAGCCTGGCTGAAAGGCGCTGTCGATCTCCTTGATACATTGATATTCGGGGAGGGCCAGGATCTCCTCGCAGTGTGTATCGATCCAGCGAAAAAAGTCGTGCGCCTTACGATCATAGTCTCGCTTATTCAAGAAAAGTGCGTCTTCACCAGCCACCGTGAACAGGTTCCTCACGAAGAGTGCATTGCGCCTCGCCCAGGGAGTTTCTCCCGCGAGCACCTGCTGCCGGTAGGCTTCATCCTGAGCAAATGTCTGGCAGAAGGGGTAAATGTATGGATCGTTTGCTTCATCGAAGTAGCAATTGCGCAGGGAAAACGCTGTATTATAAACATGGCTGTGGGTCAGGAGCGTATCACGGTCGTACCATTGTCTGTCCAGGGACCACAATTCTTGCCGCGCAAACTCCACCTCCAGCCGTTGTAGCGCTACGTTCATCTGCTGGCGCAGCTTGCGCACGTCCCGCTTGAGCTTTCCTGGGATCTTTTGCCCCTGTTTCTCCCCGGTAGCTTTAAAAGAGTGTTGGAGGTTGGCTAGTTCCAACTCGAATGGTTGCCGGCAGACACGCCTCTCTTCTTCTAGCTTTGCGTGCAAGCGCGACCGCTCCGGCTCGATCAGCGCCTCCAGCAAGTGGGTTGTGCCAATCTGTTTTAGCGGGACAGCATCGATGTCAGTCTTTTCGGCAGCCCAGACGGTGAGCTGGTTGGACCCGGTCTCCGAGCCTGAATCGAACTCTACTACGAATTTATAGTTGCCGCAATACATCTTGTCCATAATCATGTGCATAGAAGAATACCGCCTCTCAAATTGTTCTCTCTGCTGTTGATGTGAACGCACTGCGATTGCATGCGCTTTACTCAAACTAGCATAACAGGCGGACCTCTTCTGGATCTCACGAAATTTCACGATATCCTCACGAACATGCTGTATGCATTTTGCGCTGAACTCGTCTTCGTGCTCTTGCCTCTGGCCGGGCTGCATAGAGCGCCATGCCAGGACCAGGTTCTGCGTGTCCTCTGTGGTATAGTTCTCACCCTGCTCTCGTAAGATGCGTCCTTGCTGAATACGGCTCACAAGCTCTCGCGTATAGATGGCAGGCTCACCCTGCTCTTCCTGAAGTATCTCTTTGCTATACTGGTAGAGCTGAAGCGCCTCCTGCCGTCTGCCTTGCTCCACCAGCAGGATCAGCAGGCGGCACAGAACATCCTCGTCGGTCGGGTCCTCCTCCAGCCTGGCGAAGAGCAGTTCCTCGGCCAGGCCCACCTGCTCGTCTTTGAGATAGAGATCTACCAGCTTGAAGAGGACGCGCTGCCGTGCTCCGTTGATCGTGTGCCTACGACGTTGTGCCCATGCGCAATACAGGTCATCTTCGAGAAACTCGCCCCTGGCGAGGGCATAGGCCTCCTCTAGCAAAGGCATCGGGTTCTGTCCCTGATACTCCGCCCGCATGGCTTTCGATACCAATGCGAGAAAGGCATCAGCGTCTACCCACAGGAGGGGTTGCCCAGGCAACTTAAAGATCGTGTCGCCGCTGCCGCGTAGCGTGAGCAGCAGCTTTCCTGCCGTGCCTGTTCGCAGAATATGGCGCCGGAGGATGGATGCTGCCGAGTCCAGGGCGTGCGCGGCGTTGATCGTCTCGTGGTCTGGCCAGATGGCCTCAATGAGTTCATCTCTGGACGCCTGGCGGTTCGCCCGGCACAGCAGTACCTTCAGCAGGGCCATCGCCGGTCCGCGATTGCTCCACTCGTGTCTCTCGACCGGCGCGTAATGGGGTGGCGCATCCTGGACTTGTGAGGGAGGAGGAACGAGTCGTTCGAGGGCAAATTCTCCCAACGTGATGATCCGCATCAGCGGATGCTCAACTGTGCTGTGCATCGCCTGCGCATCTCCTCTCTACCACTTTCCCAACCTGGCCAGCACAGTAGATACACGGCTTGCCAATGAATCCAGGGTTGCCCTGTACGACCTTTCTCTATCCATCGATTATAGCAGATGCGCCTATTGGCTGGA
>JBDTHH010000109.1:0-34003 GCA_039937055.1 Ktedonobacteraceae bacterium
TTTATAGCCCAATGTGACTACGAGCATAGTCTTTTCAAGCGTGGTATGGTAGTATCGCACTGCTACTTGCCTGATACTGTCTTCCCAGGAGAAAAGAAATGTATACTGCTGAGCGACAGCGCGCGCAGCCATATCTAGCCAGGGTGCGCGGGCCATTATATGAACAGTGGTATCTGCTTCATCACCGTATGGTGCGTGTGGTGACGGATCACCGGGAGCTGTCCGGGCATATCCGGTCTTTTCTCTATTACGCGGAATTGCTGGCCGAGTACACCTATGAGCATGCCACACAGTTGCCGGTAGAGATCCCTGAAGACCTTCTCTGGCAGGCCGGGGCGCGTTTGCATCGTCCAATCGCGCTGACCTGCTATCTTTTTGAGACGGGGCCGCTGGAAGAGTTTCCGCCGGAGCCGGGGCAACCATGTCCGGAGGATGCTGAGTGGGAAGAGGTTTCAGGGGTGGAGGGTCCGCAGCAAACGCGCTGGAAGGATCAGCAGACGCAGTTCCGTTTCCGCGCAGTGCAGGCCCATGCCGGGGTGACGAGTCGCATCAGTTGGGCGCTGCATAAAAAAGACCTGCACGCCACTGTTTTCATAGAGGAAATGGACAAATGCCAGTCGTGGTTCGTGACGCGTTTCGCCTTCTACATGGTTCTTGGCTCGTTGTTCGGCTATGATGGCTTCGAAATCATCCACGCGGGCGCGGTGGCCCTGGAAGAAACGGGTGCCCTGTTTGTTGGCTCGCCCGGCAGCGGCAAGAGCACGCTGGTATTATCCTGCTTGCGGGCAGGCATGACTTTCCTGGCGGATGATGTCGTCTTTCTGGGGTACGACGATGATCTCGTGCATGTCTACGCCTTTCCCGAAGACATCGGCGTGCGCGAAGGTACATTTGAGCTGCTGCATGGTGTCCCGTTTATGGAAAGCGCGGTAGCGGACCAGCGTTTTAAACGTCACGTCGATACGCAGCACTATTTTGGCCAGCAAATCGTGAACGAGTCCCCGGTGCGCGTGATCCTCTTTATAGATGCCGATAATAGAGATGCGCAGTTTCGCGCGGAGCAACTCTCAGCCGCGCAGGCGGTAAGCATGCTGATGCAGGAATATGTGTCGCAGCAGCGGGCGCGGGCGGGCGGCGCGGATGCCATGTTCGACATCTTTTCGGATATGCTGTCTCAGGCTGTGGCCTATCAACTCTGGTTGACGCCCGATGTTGATCTCAACGCGGCCCAGGTGCTGGCTTTGTTGGGGCAGCATCAGCACTAGGTTCCCCTTCTCCTACATCCTTCCGTAGCTGTTATACAGGTGCCAGTAGACGCCCTGGTGGGCCAGCAATTCCTCGTGGGTACCCTGTTCCGCGATGCCGCCATTGTCGATCACCACGATCTGGTCGGCTTTGCGAATCGTGCTGAGGCGGTGCGCGATAATAAATGTCGTGCGACCCTGGGTCAGACGTTTAAGCGCCTGCTGGATGAGGGCCTCCGACTCATTATCCAGGGCAGAAGAAGGCTCGTCCATAATCAAGATCTTCGGCTGGCGCAGAAACATGCGCGCGAGAGCCAGGCGCTGGCGCTGGCCGCCGGAGAGGCCCTGGCCGCGCTCGATAAGCACCGTCTTAAAGCCCAGCGGCAGCGACTGAATGAAATCGAGGATATTGGCGTTGCGGGCGGCCTCCTCCAGTTCCGCGCGCGGCACCTTGCGCAGCAGGCCAAAGGTCAGGTTCTCCTCGATAGTACCGCTGAAGAGCGAGTCATCCTGCAAGATTACGCCGAACTGGCTGCGCAGGCTTTCGATTTGCAGGTCGTGCAGATCGAAGCCATCGATAGTAATGCGGCCGCTAGCGGGCGCATAGAAGCGCATCAGCAGGTTAGCGATGGTTGTCTTGCCGGCGCCGCTGCGTCCCACGAGGGCGATCGTGCTGCCGGCGGGCACATTGAGGGTGATGTCATGGAGCACTTCAATTTCAGGCGTATACGAGAAATGGACGTGCTCCAGCACGATAGCGCCGCGCAGGTCGGAGATCTCGATACCTTTGTCGGCGTCCGACTCGATCGGCTGGTTGAGTATCTCAAACAGGCGATCAATGGCGACAGCGGCCGTTTGTATCTGTTGATTGACCCCATTGAGAGCCGAGACCGGTGAGGCAAGCTGGCGCAGGATCAGGACAAAGGCCGCCAACTGGCCGGGGGTCATAGCCTGATTCAGGACCAGGGAGCCTCCAAAGCCAAGTACAATGATCACCGCCATGGCCTGCACAATGCCGACCACCAGGGTTGTCTCCGATTGGAAGATCGTGCGCCGGAAGGACAACTGGTTTGTATGCATGACCAGTTTTTTGATTTTGCGCGCCAGGCGATGTTCGGCGGCCAGGGCCTTCACAGTCTTCAGGCCGTTCAGCCCCTCGTACATTGCGCCATTCATCACCGCGTAGCTCTCCAGCACCTGCCGGCTCAGGCGGCGCGAGCGCCGGTTGAAATACAGGTTCACACCCGCGTAGAAGGGGGCGATGACCAGGACTGCCAGGGTCAGGCGCCACTCCGTCAGGAAGAGCACGCCGATATAGATAATGGTCAAGATGCCGTTCACCACAGCATCGATGGCCACCTGAATCACGGTTTGTTGCGCCGAGATGACTTCGTTGAGGCGGCTGAGCATCTGGCCGGTGCCGCTCAGCTTCTGATAAGAGGCCAGCGGCAGGCGCAGCAGGTGCCGGTAGAAACGATAGGTGATATTCAGATTCGTCAGGCGGCTCAGGATGCCGAGCACATTCCGATTGAGGAACGTGAGCAATTCTTCCAGCAGCGACACGGCGAGCAGGAATGCCAGGGACCACAGGAACAGCGTGACATCGTGCCTGTGGAAGACCTCATCGAGCATGGTCCGAAAGATGAAGGGCATGGGCAGCGCGGTCAGGCCTACGCCGATAGTCAGGATCAGGGCCAGCACGATGTACCATTTAAAAGGTACCACGAACTGGCTGAACTGCTTCAGGTCGCTCCAGTTCAGCTTTTTTTCTTCGGCGCGCCGTCGTCGTTCGGCGCGCTGAGCGTAGGCTGAGCCGTAGATAAGCTGATTTTCTGGTGTTGAGGTGGCGGGTGTCTGTGGGCCTGGCGGCCTGACGGCCGGCGTTTTCACTGTCGCGTAGGTGCTGATCTCCAGGTCCTCAGCAATCTCTGGCTGTGGAGCCTTTACCGCGAACATCTTCAATGTAGAGCGGGCCTCGATCTCTTGCTCCACGAGCTGAGAATGAGCCATGGACCAGGAGAATGTAGGATCGGTATCAACTGACTTGCCGTCCAGTGCTAGTGGTGGCGGAGTCTCCTGGGAGGATGCCGTCGTTTTGCTATTGCGTAGAAGGCGCACCGGTCGTGGCAGGCTGGGCAGGTTTAAAGGTGCATATGGTGCTGGCGGCTCTTTTTCTGTCACCTGGCTCCTCCTGTCAAAAGTGCGCGGAGAAGTTGCGGGCCATCGGTAGTCCCACGGGCGATCTCGATGCGATACGCGGGTGCCTGTTCCGCCAGCGTGCTGAGAAGGAGGAAGAGCGCTTGCTGTGCCTGGGGGTACATACTCTTGCGGCTGAGGCACTGATCGATGAGTGCTTGCAGGGCCGCGGCTTTGCTCAGGGGTATGCATGTACTCCTCGTCCCTGTAGTAAGGCGTGGGAAGAGCAGCAGGCGAATAGTTGTCTGGAGCCTGGTGGCGCCGGAGCGTATCTGCTCGACGGAGCAATAGCGCTTGTCGCGCTGGTCTGCCGGCAGAGCGCGCAGGAAGGCCAGATTCTGCCAGAGGTCGAGAGAGGGAGAGCGGATGGCGACCTCGTTACCGAGCGTAAGCGCCTGCATCGCATCACCAGCCGGGTCCGCGCGTAGCATCACCAGATCATCGCCCAGAAAGCCAAAGCCGCTGCTGGCGCAGCCCAGGCTGAGGGTCGTCTTGCCGCTCCCTGAGTCGCCGACAATCAGCGCGCCTTGCCGGTCATCCCAGGGAGCAGTCACGGCGGCGGCGTGGCAGGGTTCAAAGCCGAAGGGATGCAGCAGCGCGCCCAGGGTCATCAGCAAAGGATAGCGCCCTAAGAACGAGGTCTCGTAGCGTTCCGGGTGTTCAATCTGTATGGACGCGCTGGCGTGGGCGGAGTCGATGATGCTGAGGATAGGTGCGTTGATCGGCTCAAGCGCCTCGTAGTGTTGGTATTCGGTGGAGCGGTCGGAACCTGTGTAGTAACGCACAATAGTCCCTGTAAGTAAGCGTATTTTGCCGATGCGAACGCGGTCCTCAGGAAGCGAGAGAGGAAAGCGAGCGGCATCGTCGTAATAGAACGTGTGCAACGTGGCCTCTCCGCGTATCTTCTGGGGAACAGGAAAGCCAGCAAGCATTTTCTCCAGTAGCGCCAGGATGGCGGGATGATTTGCCTGGCAGGTCAGACGCACATCGTGGAAGAAATAGACCTTGCTGAACTCGCTATCGTGCATAAGTGGTAAAGTAACCTTATTGTGGTTGTTGCGCATAATCTTGCGAAAAGGCAGGCGCGGTCTGCTCGCTCAGCAGGTTGTTCTGACGTAAATCGGCCAGGAGGGCAGCCACATCCTGGAGCGCCTGATCCTGTTCCACTTCATATGCTGCGCAGATAGCTGACACGATGTCAGCGCGTGAATGCTCGCCATCCAGCAATTTCCACACGAGAGTACCGACGCGATTAAGATTATACGAGCAGCCAAGAGCCGGGTCAAGTAGGACCGCCTCCCCGTCAAGTTCTCGCCAGAGAACGGCAGTATTGCGTTGCGGCATGTGTTTCTTCCCTTTACAACTTTCCAACTATCTATATATGCTGATCGACACTATACACTGGATCGTGCGCGGTGGACGCAGTGGGCCTGCTACGAATACAGTGGTCGCCGAAGCGAATGCAGATGCGTGAGCACTTGCGCAGGGCCAATCCCAGCAATGGAAGTTTTCTCGTCCTGTAGGATAGGTAGCGCAGACAAGCGGTTACGCTACCAGAGCGGCGGGCGAATGGGCAGTGCAGGTCAACGAGTCCTGCGTGCGCGCGTATGCTGGTAACGCGTCCGATAACGGCCTGCGCGCTGACCCAGCCAGCCTCGATGCTCGCGTCTCCTGTTTGCAAGAGGTGGAGAGTATTGTTTGAGAGCTGGCGGAGGAGGACACGATGAGTAGTCAGGCCGCCGGGCGCCTCGAAGGCGATGATCTCGCCGGGCAGGATCTCATCAGCCGTGGCGGGTTCAATCCACACAGCCTCACCGGTGCGCAGCGTCGGATGCATGCTGGCTGAGGCGACACGGAACCAGAGGCCCTGGCCCTGGTGCAGGGCTTGAATATAGAGGGAAGCAACGATAGCGGTGCGCGCGTCATCGTGTTGTGGTAGTGTGGACATAGCGCTTGCTCTCTCTCTTCCTCCCTCAGGGATTCGTCGATACGATAGTTTATTTTTAACAGAAATGGATACACATGTAAATACGAATGAGATAAACGGGTCATAAAAAGGCAGGCTGTGTATACCACCTGCATGCAGGTCTGTATTGCTGGTTATCAAGCAGGGCCGCTGCATCCTCCCGCGATTCATCTGGAGGATACAGCGGCCCTGCCTTAGAGACGCGCTAGCGTCAGGGACGGGTGCTAGCTATTTACCGCTGTGCGAGCAGCTAGCAGGCTTGCCCTTGCTATCCGAGGGAGCGCAACCGGACTTGGCCAGTGCGGACGGGAGATCGCGAAGGCGCTGAACTTCGAGTTTGGGCGCCTGATAGGCGGCACGAGTGATGTGAGAATTCATTACTAACTTCCTCCAGAAAAGATTTCTCGCGCATCAGGCTCCTGTATGGATGAAGAAGACCTTCATCGTCTTCAGGAGAATGGCGAGATCGACAATAAGAGATCGGTTATCGATATAACGCATATCAAGCAGGACCCGCTCATCGTAGGCGATGTGCTGGCGACCGCTGATTTGCCACAGGCCAGTGATACCGGGTTTCACGGAGAGCCGTTTGCGAGACCACTCGCCGTAGCGGGGCAGCTCGCTGGGATGGATGATGCGCGGCCCCACCAGGGTCATTTGTCCAACCAGGACATTGAAGAGCTGCGGTAACTCATCCAGGCTCGTTTTACGCAGAATATTGCCGACGCGCGTGATGCGCGGGTCGCCTGCCAGCTTCATATTCTGCTGGAACTTGCGCATCAGTTCAGGATGTTTCGCCAGGTAGTCGTCGGCATTGGGGATCATCGTCCTGAACTTCAGGGCGAAGAACCGTTGTCCGCGATACCCGATGATCTCACGAAAATGGAGAACCTCGCCCCCGTCATCAAGCTTAATACAGAGCGCAATGACGAGAAACACAGGCATGAACGCGAGAATGCCAAATAGAGCCAGAGCTATATCAACGACACGCTTTGCGATATAATAGAGTGTTGAAGGTTCGTGAACAATAGATGTGCTAATCGCGCTCAACTGCTGAAGCGCGTTACTACCCACCGCAGCCGTTTGTGAAGCTGGACCTTCTTCCGCCGGGCGCGCTGGTAACGTTACGCTAATTTGTTCCATACAATGTCTCTCGATGCTATTTAGTTTTGCCTCGATCCCTCGACGTATCTAGTGTAGCAGACCGTCCCATGGATGTCGGTAGAGAATACGTTGAGATATGATTATGAATACGTCAATCCGGTTAAGTTTTCTCATTGTAGATGCAGGCTGCCGTTATTTCCGCAGGCTGCTGCGGGATGGTCAAGAATCGTTAACCAAATCAGGCGAATATCACTATTTTCTCAACCGTTGGAACACCGGGCCTGCAGGTGTTTCTTGCTATGCTATTGTGTGACTGCTCAGTACAATGGCATCGTATGACATTGGTTGGTGAGTAATGCTGAGTAGTACATTGATGGACAAGAAAGTATAGTATGCGCATTATATTTGTCACGCCATATATCCCGTCGCGTATCCGCGTGCGACCCTTTCAGTTGATCAAGGCGCTCAGTGCGGCGCATGAGATTTCGCTGGTAGCCCTGTTATGCGATGAGTATGAGCGAGGGCTGGTCGGCGACGTGGCGACCTATTGCGCCTCGGTCGACCTGGTGCCGCTGCCCAGGATACGGGCATACACGAATTGTCTCAGGGCGCTGCCCACACGGTTGCCGTTGCGTGTGGCCTATTACCAGTCCCCTTCCTTTATAAAACGTATTCAACACGTAATAAACGCGCGTTCTATTGATATTGTGCATGGTGAATTAATCAAAGTCATGCCGGCGCTCAGGACCGTGGGCATACGCCAGAGGCTACCGGTGCTGTATGACTCGGTCGACTGTATTTCGTGGTACCTGGAACAGCAGCGGAGTTCCGCGCACAACCCATTGAAGAAAGCCTTTATTGCTACCGAACTCAAGAAGATGCGGCTGTACGAACCCGCTATGCTGGCCGGGGTTGACCGGGTAGCGATCACCTCGCAGCACGATCGTGAGGTGCTGCTCAGCCTTGGAGTGGCGCCTGAGCACGTTCAGGTGGTCCCCAACGGCGTTGACCTGGCGTACTTCACTCCCCCGGTAGGGCCACGCGATAGCGACGCGCTTGTCTTCTGCGCCAAATTGGACTACTATCCGAACTCACAGGCTATCCTTGATTTTTGCCGTGAGGTATTACCGCGTATCTGGGAACAGCGGCCACAGGTACGTTTAACGATTGTGGGCAACAATCCCCCGCTGGCGGTGCGGGCCCTGGGCGCAGATAAGCGTATTACGGTGACGGGTTACGTGGCGGACACGCGGCCATATCTTGGCGCGGCCTCACTGGCACTGGCGCCGTTGCTGGTTGCCGCCGGCATGCAGAATAAAGTACTAGAGGCATTGGCAATGGGTACGCCCCTTGTTGCTACTCCGGGGTCGTGTCGTTCATTACAAGTGAAGGATGGAGAGCACCTGCTGGTAGCTGAAGGAGCGCGAGACTACGCAAACGCGGTGCTCAAACTGCTAGCGAGCAACGAACTGGCCCGGCGGCTGGGCCAGGCTGGCCGAGGCTATGTTGAGCGCTATCACAGTTGGGACGCTGCCGCGACTATTTTGAACAGGCTCTACGAGGAGATGCAGGCGCATCGTGGACAGCGCGACCAGGATGCGGCGCTGGTCCTCAAATAACCGACAGGTGGTAGAAATTGCCTGGAAGCTGGTTGCGAAGTTATAACCACAGGGTGTAATTCGTAACCACTTCTTTACAAGTTATCATCAAGAACGTTGGTAGACGTAGGTTATCTTTGTGTTATGCTTGCTCTAGCAGTTCACCGGAAATGAGGCGCGGGGCGGGCCTCTTACGGGGATCGATGAAGCTGAGATTTGATATGGCTTTGGACCTGTTATTGAGGTCCCAGCCTATCAAAAAGGATGGATGCGTCAATGAGGAAAGTAGATACATTGATGAAAGTGATAGTGAGATCTTTTATACGGTGGTCCTGGTTGTTGGTATTGTGTCTGGTGGTAGGGTTTATAGCGGGAAAGGTGCTTGCAGCAGCGTTGCCGCCGACGTACCAATCCGCGGCGGTCGTGCAATTGAATGCCCAGTCCCGCGCATCTCAGACTGCGATCATCCAGCCGGTTGCCGCTTATAGTACGCTTGTGACCTCTGATACCGTGGTAGGGCCGGTGCTCCAGAAATATCCTCATCTTGACCGGCAGACGTTTATTACGAAGAATCTTGTTGTGAACCCTGATACTCCTTCGCAAAGCATCCAGATTCAAGTCACCCTGCCCAACGCGCGTATGGCGGCGGACATCGCGAACGCGCTGGCGCAGTTGCTGGTAACGCAGGAGAACACGTACATCAAGTCGCAGTATGACACAGAGATCAGGATTATCACAGGTCACATCAGCGATGACCAGAAAACCATAGATGCTCTGAATAAGCAATACGCGGCGACGGCGCCCACGAACACGGCGGTGCTCACGCAGTTATCGAACCAGATTAGCCAGGTGCGCACGCAGCAGAGCAACGATATCGCCACGCAGCAGGGGCTGTTAACGGAACAGGCGCTGTACAGCACGCCCTTTACCATCATCCAGTCCGCGGCGCCGGCGACAAAGCCCTCATCGGTCATTGGGTCGATCCCATTTGTGCCGGTGATGCTGCTGGTGGTATTCATGCTGGGGCTGATCGTGATCACCCTGCTTGAGCAAGGGGCCGGTCGGATCAACGAAGTGTATGCCTTACAACAAAAGGTATCAGTGCCGGTGCTGGGGTCGTTGAGGTGGGAGAGGCCCCTACCGTTGCGCGAGCTGATTGAAGCCAAGACGGAGTATGCAGAGGATTGTAGGGTGATGATGGCCGACGTGCTTTTCCACGCGGAGGAGGCGAGGGCCAAGATCATTGCTATCATGGGCATGCGGCCAGCAGCCGGCACGAGTAGTATCAGCGCGCGACTGGCGGCCATGCTGGCGCAGAGCAAACGGCGTATCTTGCTCATTGATGCCAATCTGTACACGCCTACGCTACACGAGCAGGTGAGGCTACCAAACGAGGCCGGGCTAGCATTGATGCTAGAGGAGGCGCGCAAAGTTAGGATGAACACACCCAGCGGGCCGGGGTTTAGCTCCAGCGTTGATATCATCGATAAGATCCCGGTTGACAACTTCATCAAACCGACCAGCCTGCCAGGGTTATATTTGCTCCCGGCCGGAAAAACCAGGCTGAATCCGGCAGACCTGCTCAGCATGCCTGAGATGGGTCAATTTCTCAAGTGGGCATCGCAGCCGGTGGATTTCATCATCATCGATTGCCCGCCGCTCAACCACGGTGATGCGCATATGCTTGGCTCGCTGAGCGACCAGACGCTGGTGGTGGTCGATGCCACGAAGGATCGTATGAAGCAGGTACTCAATATAAAAGAGGACCTGGCGAATACCGGTATCAAGGTGTGTGGGTTGATTGTAAACAAGCTGGGACGCTGGGTATGAGTTCCCCGCATATGGGTGCAGTAGGTCATGCGGAAGAGGGGACCAGAGATACGCTACCCATTGAGAACGCGCTGGCGTTTACTTATGGCGGTGTAGGAGAACTGGACCGGATGTTACGCGACATGCGTGTTGAGGTTCAGGCCCGTCTCCTTCAGGGCTGTCTGCCGCTCCTGTTGCAGGAGATCGCTGCTGAAACCCTGGGGGAGCGGATTGGGCGCGAACAGTATGAGCGTATGCGCGCCTGCTATCGCGAGATGTGTCTCCTCAACCTGTGGTATAGCGCGGAGTTGAAACAGGTCCTGGGGGCCATCGCGGAGGCGCGTATACCTGTACTGGCTTTGAAGGGGGCCGATCTAGCCTCTACGCTCTACCCGCATCCTGACCTGCGCTACTTTGACGATGTGGACCTGATGGTCCACCCGCGCGACCTGGCAGCGACCATCGAACTGCTTGAGAAGTCGGGCTATGTCTATTTTCAGGAATATCGATTTGAGTCGATCTCCACACAGCGCGCCGCCTTTGTGTATGTCAAGACCGTCGCCGTGGGCTACCTGATGATCGAGCTGCATACGGCGCCACACTCCAACGAACTTGGTATCTCCTTCGATGTTGCCAGCATGTGGCAGCGCGCGCGGCCGATCACCGTCTTCGATAGCCAGGTGTTGGGGATGGGGTTAGAGGATCTCTTTTTGTATCTTTGCTGGCATTGCCGGTCGCACTATTTTGAACGCCTGATCTGGCTGTATGATGTGGCGCTGGCTCTGCATCATTGGGGTGGGCGTCTGGATTGGTCGCAGCTCTACCGCTTAGCGAGCCAGCAGGGATTGAAGGCCACTGTCTACTATATGGTTCGCTGGTGCCAGCTCCTGTGGGGTGTTTCCGTGCCGGAGGCGCAGTTGGAGACATTTGCGCCCCCGACTTTTATGCGCTGGTTGATCGCCCGTTTCATCGGACAAGACACGCTGGCAGTGCTGCGTAGATCGAGCAGGCGCGCGCGAAAGCTGATGCAGCACCTGATGGTGGACGATCTAAAAACGCTCTGCCTGGTGGAGTTGCGAACACTCTTCCCCAGCCCCACCCATCTTGGTAGGCTCTACATGGAGCATTCACGCCTGCCGCTGCGCCTCTACTGGGTCTACTATGGTTTGCACCCGTTCTTCGCGCTACGAGAATCGCTCAGAATTGTTTTGCGCGCTGGGCGTCCCGTGGTGCGTGGCTTTCCTCATAGGCATACACGGAAGACGTGAATAGACCGAAATCGGGCGGTGTCTGCAGGGGCATCGGCCAATGATCTGGTCGGGTTTCCCACGCTCTAGTGATCCCAGCCGAAATCGAGACCTAAGAATTCGTAGAGCCGGGCATTGTATGGCTCGTAGTAGGCGACAAGTTGTTTTCTGAGATGCGGGTCGAGTCTGGCTTGGGGATATTTTGAATTGTTGTATTGTCTGTATGTTTGCTCCCGTTGTTTGCTCTGTTGTGAGATATTCAGGAATGCCAGGGTCTTCGAGAGGACCGCATCGGGGTGAGTATAGAAATCTTCGCTTTTGATGATCAGGAATTGCTCTCTGGGAAAGAGAGCCATCCAACGCTGAAGCTGGTCTATATAGAGACCGCGTGCCAGGTAGGTATAGTGCTGGTGGTTGTAACTGTAATACTGCTCGTGTGCCAAAATGCGGGCTTCTTCTTCGTGTGTGCGGGCCTCTTCCTGAGCGAGAGCCTCCTCGAACGAGAGGTGCTCATGTCCCAACTCTACCTCGTGGAAATACTGCGAATAGGCGCGTTCGACCGGGTTGCGTAAGAGCACTATGAGTTTTGTGTGAGGAACAATAGCCGCTGCTCTTTTGGGAACATGAGGGTGGAAGAGATAGTAGGGGCTGGCCTCGCCTGTCACGAAG
Organism: Ktedonobacteraceae bacterium; assembly: GCA_039937055.1. Taxonomy (GTDB): domain Bacteria; phylum Chloroflexota; class Ktedonobacteria; order Ktedonobacterales; family Ktedonobacteraceae; genus JALYTT01. The sequence goes on from JBDTHH010000109.1 coordinate 11,834, forward strand.
CCTCGCCTGCGTATATTTTCGGAGAAATGTTTCTGGAATGCTGGGGGGAACTGTGCCCGGTACCAGGGGAGCCCCTTTTCAAAGTTGTTATCGAAGAAATGCACCTCTTTCATCGAGGCCGGGGCGATAGAGTGGTGTTCGCTCAGGTAATTGTATAGCGAGGTTGTCCCTCCCCTTTGTGTGCCGATGATCATAAAGTCAGGCGCCAGGCGCATTGAATTGGTCGCCAGGCGGTATCGTTCGACAGAGGAATGCGCTATATTCTTAAATCGGCTCATAATGAACTGCTCCTTACATTCTATATGCTATAAAAGATGAGTATAAGGTTTTTGTAACCAGCAGAGCTGTATTTACAACGTTTTGCTGGGGAGCGATACAGCCTCTATAGGAGGGCGGGATAGGTCTTTCTGCTTCTGGGCATTGGCTTCCGCTTCTGAGGAAACGGCTTCTGCTTCCCAGTTAGGAATGCTAAGTACCAGGCCCAGCAAGAGCCAGCGATATGACACCTCTACAAAGGCCGCGGTGCCACCCCCGTTAGCGGCAGATGGGACAAATGAGGAAGTAAAGAAGCCGCCAAAGATGACCGAAACGAAATACCCGATATAGGCGAGAGCCAGAGATCGACCGAGCCGCGTTTTCGTCGTTCTGAAATTTTTAATACAGATCCAAAGGACTGAGACCAGCGCCCAGAGCAGGCTGGCAAAGCCCGGAATGCCCATTTCGGCGAGTACCTGCAAATATTGATTATGAGCGACACCAACTATATCGGTTCCATATGCCAGGTCAAAGAACTGATAGTTGCCGGCGCCAATGCCGATAAGGGGGCTATGTTGCCAGATAGTGATGGCATCCTGCCAGATTTTAAAGCGATCGGTTCCATAGGTTTTAGCCGGATCGAAGAAGTCCGTTGCGCCAGTAATGACCACTAGAGGCAGGAGAAGGAGGAGCGCAGCGAGGGGCGCCTTCCAGTTCCTGGTATAGATAGCTATGATAGCTAAAGCTGCAAGAAGGAGCGCGACCCAGGATTCGCGGCCAATAGTCATAATCACGCCGATACTGAAAAGAGCCGTCAGGGCAACCCATCCCAGGCGTTTGACCGATTGTATGGCATAGAGAGCCTGGCAGAGGGCGATGCAGGTAAAGAGCACAATCAGCGTACCAAGGCCACTGGAGACCGAACCGAAGATCTCTGGTCGGCGTACGCCAAGAATCACCTCTTTGGAATACAGGCCAAGGGGAGCCGCGAAAATTGTTCCCAGAGCATAGACCATACCGATAATGCTATAGGCCGCAATTACCCATTTGACCTGCCGAACGGTGTGTACCATGCCAGGAACGACGACCAGGAACATAGGCAGGCCCATCAGCAACATCAATTCTGCCGCGTTCGTCACCACTACGCTTGTTGTAGAATGGGGGAAGGTGTACGAGACATGGGGGTCAGGGGCAATATGCGAATAGGCGATGGAAACGATGCCGGCCAGGATCAGGCCCAATAGCGGCCACATCAGAGCGGGAACGAGAATGGGCCGTCCCGATTTACGGTTTGGCAATAGTCTGAACAGGAGCCAGATCAGCACGATCAGGAAGAACAGCATGTTGCCGATGTAGAGCCTGGACAGCACTCCAGAACTGCTTAATGAGAGCGCTACGCTGGGTCCGGCCACCAGCAGATAAAGAGGTAAGGCCACCTCGGAGCGCATAAAGAAAAGCACAACCAGGTTAATGACAACAGCCCCGATCAGGCCGGCGATGGGCCCGATGGTCGAATTTGTCATAAGGAAAGCCAGCGCCGCCGTCAAGCCAAGATAGACCACAAGCGTCGCCGTCAATGTTGCTGGCGGGAAGGAGATCGTTCTTGCAGAAGAAGCTTCCCGCTGTTTTGGTGCAGAGTTCCTGCCTATACCTTGCTTCATAGCTATTCCATACTTTCTGGGTTTGCGCGATTGAGTACAATAGCAGAAGATATACCGATGGTTGACAGCAGGTTCTCCGCCTCTACCACTGTTGTGCTCTGGCTTTTCTGGGCATCGATGACCAGTAGTACCATATCAGAGATCTGCACAAGATTGGTGGCATTGGCGTCGCTCAGGAGAGATGGGCCGTCGATGATCACGATATCCGCCTGGCGCCGTAAGACCTCGGTAAATGAGCGGAGCATATCGATCTGCAGTAGTTCCGCCAGTTCGTCGGTAACTGGCTGTTTATTGCCGATGGGGATCAAGCCCAGGTTATGCTCGGAAGTACGTATAATCGGAGACGGGGTCTGGGGTCCCGTCTCCAGCAGCCGGGAGGCGTCCAGTGTTCCCCGTGCGTTGGAGACATGGAACCAGGAATGCAGGACCGGCCGTTGAGGGTTGCCATCAACCAGTAGAGTGCGTAGGCCGCTCTGGGCAATGGCAATAGCCAGGCCAATAGCGACGGTACTTTTTCCCTCGCGCCCCCTGGGGCTGGTCACGGTAATCAGGTTCAAGGGCCGCTCATGCTCACTTGTCTGGTAGCGCAGGTGGCGCCATAATGGCAGGCATGGGCTTGTTTGCTTGATGACCTGCACGCGGTTATCGCGTGAGCCTGGCAGGAACGGGATAGTCGCAATGACCCACGGCAGCAGCATTTCGCGTTTCTTGCCGCGTAATGGCAGCCTGTTCGAAAAAGTACCTGCGAGTAGCACTCCGCTCAGGCCCATGATCGCGCCAATGAGAGGCGAGAGGGCCAGGCGCAGGCCCTGAGTGGGTGGGTTGCTTGAGATGGTCGTGATATCCGGTGTTGGCTTGCTCAGGCGCAGAATATCGTTGCTGCCAAAGCCCTGTTGTTGCAATTGCAACAATTCTTTATTTATGTTATTGACGCACAGGAGCTGTTGCTGATAGAGACTACTGATCTGCAGGTAGAGAGATGAACCACTCAGATGCTCGGCCGTCAATGTTTGGAGCTGCGTCTGTGAATTCGCGGCATCGTCCTGGCACTGTTTGAGTTCAATGTTGAGAGAAGCCGTCAGCCTGGTTACCGCCATAGAGCGATGTGTATGCACTTCGGTGACTGCCGCATTATACACATCGATCGCCAGCTTCGTAGCGTCTTTGGGAGTAGAGCCAGACGCGCTGAGATCGATAAGATTGGTATTGGCCACTGGGGTGGCTACGACCAGGGCCTCCAGGTCGCTTAACTGGAGGTCCTTATATTTGGACAGAACGAGGCTCAGCGTCCCTGGACTCATAAAGAGATCTGAGTAAAAGTTTGTGGAAGCGTTTATGTTAGTCGCGCTTGCCATACCTGGAGGCAGGGGAACTTGAATCCCTAGCGTTGCCTGGTATGCAGGCGGACTCGCGCTATCCGGCAAGAGCCAGGTAACTATAGTTGCCAAGGCGATTGAGAGTACGATAAACCAACCCCAGCGCAGCAGAAATCTAGTATAAGGAGCCAGCCGTGACGACCGTCTCGTCCAATTCGTGTAGGTATCGGAACTGGCCTCACCTTTTCTCATCAAACATCTCCAGACAGACGCAATCTTTGCACGTTTTCTCCCTAAAGTCTGTACCCTCTTCCGCTCTACTGCACAGTAGTCTGATACAGAAATCTGAAAAAGCTGTGTCCATACTTCCAGGTCTATGAGCATACAATGACACATAACTGAGCTAAAGTCTATTTTTTAGACCGTTCTATGGTACCAGTTTGCTATCAGGTTCCGGTGATGGGGGAGGTTAAGAACCGGTTGTCGTTGTGAAGATACCCTTAAGATTTCTTGACGAACGCGACTATGATATTCGGGATAAGGTGCAGTCATAGAAATTTATAACCGATTCTTAACTGCTTTATCACCGTTTTGCTCTTCCCTAAATATAAATAACTGCTATCGTAGGAAGTATTGGCGTGTTGTATATTGGGAACCAGAATGGAAAACTTTTTGCCTTTGGGCTGTAAGCGTTGATCTGAGGAGGCAGGTACAGGGGCGTGTATGGCCTGTACTTGCCCCCTCTCTGGTTAGAAGGAGCGAGGCATGGCTGGCGAACCAGCGGTGGTGCGCGTTGGTGTAGACCTGACGGGTGTCTGGCGGCGTTCAACGGGCATTTTTCGCTATGCTCTGGAGGTGGCCCGGCACCTGGTGCAGCTTGACGAGAGCGAGCGGCCGGTGCGCTATGTTTTTTTCTTCGCGCGCGAGATACACCCGGACTTGCAGGAGTTTCGCGACGCCTTCGAAGCTGTCATCTGTCCCACGACAAACGAACTGTTCATCAAGCAGGTGTGGTTTCCACTGGTGTTGCCCCGGCTGCGACTCAGGGTAATGCATTACCCTTCGTTCCCGCCTCCGTATTTTCAGCCATTCGGGCCGCGTACTATCATGACCTTCCATGATGCGGGTCCCTGGCGCTATGCCGGTGCCCTGACACTGCATGGTCGTCTCTATTTTCGCACGTTACTGGCGCGCGGTATGCATAGTTGCAGTCGCGTGATCACCGTCTCCCGGCATGCGAAGTCGGAGATAGGTCATTTTCTGGGAGCGCGTTTCCTCTCCAAAATCGCTGTCATTCCCGAAGCCGCGCGTGAAGAGTTCGCTCTCCCTTGCAGCGCGGCCTTTAAGGAAGAGGTGCGAGAGAGATATGGGTTGCCGGAGCGCTACCTGTTCACCGTGGCGACAGTGGAGCCACGTAAGAACTTAGTTACCTTGCTGGCCGCCTATAGACAGCTCAAGCAGCAGCCAGGGGTGGCATGCCCGCCGTTAGTGATCGTGGGGCGCAAGGGCTGGAACTGTGACGACATCTTAACCTATATGGCTGAGCTTGAAGGCGCGGTCATCTTTCCGGGCTATGTCTCGGACCAGGAATTGATCGCCCTCTACCAGATGGCGACAGTGTTTGTGTTTCCCTCGCTCTACGAGGGGTTTGGCTTGCCTGTGCTGGAGGCTATGATGGCGGGCTGCCCCGTCATCGCAGCCAATGCCTCTTCGCTTCCAGAGGTTGCGGGGGAGGCGGCCATCCTGGTCGATCCACTTCAGGCCGGGGACCTGGCCGCGGCTATGCAGCAGTTCCTGGAGGATGGCACCTTACGGTCGCGGATGATCCAGGATGGGCGAGCGCGGGCTGCGAGCTTCTCATGGGAGGAGACAGCGAGGAGGACACGCGAAGTCTATCTCCTCGCCGCCCTGTAGGACGAGGCTCGCTTCCTGGCACCATTGTCTTACGTGTACGCCTATGAGGCAAGCCTCGCCCTACGGGACGACCGACCTCTTTCCGGCCTACGAAAGGAGCACATACTGGGGATGCAGTTTCAGCCGCTCACAGGTCGTGCGTAGGCTCTTCAACTGCTGCAAGTGATCGCGGCGTTTTTTTACAAACACCAGCACCTGTGCCACCTGCGTCACAAAAATATGCGTTGCCGACGTATCGAATGGTGGGGCATCTATGATAATCAGGTCAAACGTACTTTGTAGGTCAGGCAGCAGATCTAGCAGGGCCTGAGTAGTGAAAGGCTGATTCTGGGCCAGCGTGGCCGTGGCAGGGAGCAGGAAGAGATTGGGCTGTGTGGTCCTATTCACAAAAGATAATGGGTGTCCTGAGGGAGTAGTGATATTGAGCGGGCCAGCGCCCGGCAATTGTGTGTGCAGCGTGGGATGATCGAAATCCGCGTCGATTAACAGGGTTTTATGGCCTTTATTGGCCAGGAACATCGCGAAGGGAGCGGCAAAGCGGCGTTTCTTGTGAGGTGTCGTCAGTAGCACTGTGTGAGCGCCCTCGCTCTTGAGAGCGATCGCGCTCACCGAGGCGCTGAGGAGTCGCAGCGATTTGATGCGTCCCATCAAAGGGATGCGCCGGGATTGCAGCAGGCGCCGTTGCTCGAACCGAGACAGTTGCGGCGTTTCCATGAGCGGTGACACGCCGATAATTCTCAGTAGCTCGCCCCTGTGGCGGATGGCGGGGGTCAGAAAGTCGAGGGCGATCAGCAGGCAGATGATCACCAGCAGGCCACCACCCACTGTCTCCAGACGAATCGTTGTTGTGCCGGGAGGTGAGGTTGTGGGTATGTCGGGAATAGTCGCTGGCTTCAGTATCACATACATCTGTGGTATCAGGGGGAGCACCTGCTGCACTTCTTTGAGCGATTGGTTGTAATTGAACAGAGTGTGCTCATCCTGATCGCGCTGGTATTCCATCCCGTTAAGGGACTTTCGCTGCGTTGGAGTCAGCGTGAGAGGGCCGTGCGCTGGTTGCATGGGTGTCGCCGCGTCGATGCGCTGATTCAAGCTGTTGATTTCGTTGCTTAACCTTGAGACGTTTGGCTGTAGCCATTGCGAATAGTAGGTCAACTGCTTGCTTAAGTCCGCGGTCTGCGAGTCCACGAAATACCGTGCCAGGAAGTTCGCGATATCCGCGGTAGCGAAAGGCGAGACATCGGAGACCTTGATAATCAAAAGCTGGCTGGTTGTATCGACCTCAACCGAGATATTCTTCTGGAGCGTTGCGAACGGGAGGCGCGGGTAGCTTTTCGTGACGCGAGCAAGAGCGCCGGGAGACATCACCACTCCCTGGTAGGAAGAGGGGAGAGTCAATTGCACCGCTTGTGTAGGGAACGCGTTCGCCGCCAGGACGTGATCGTTTAGAAGAACAGAGGTTGACGCGGTATATTGCGAGGTCATGCTCTCGCTGATCAGGCCGCCGAGCCACCAGCACAGCACGATCACCAGGCCAATGAGCCACCATTTTCTCAAGATACCGTCTATATATGCTCTCATTTCCATGGCAGGAAGCTTTCTATTCGTGCTTTGCGCTATGCACTACTGTTGTTCCAATGGGCGGTCGTACCTCTGGCGGGCGCAGGAGATCGCCGGGTGTGCTGGTTACTTCAGCATAGATAGCAAATAGCTGCGCCGCGATCTCTTGCTGGTTGTAGCGAGATAAAGCCTGGTGCCAGGCCTCTTCTCCCATGCGTTGCCGCAGTTGAGCATCGCTGAGTAGGGCGAGGAGGGCCTGAGTATAGGCCTCGGTATCCCGTACGTCCACTACAAATCCGCTTGCTTGATCGTCAACGATGCAAGGCATGCCGGTGCCATTATGCGCGACAACCGGCAATTTTGCTATCATGGCTTCCAATAGTACCATACCGAAGCTCTCCACGAACGAGGGATGGGTCAAAATGGTGGCCGAACGATAGGCATCCAGGATGAACGCGGGCGTATTGTCTTGCAAGATCTGTATATGCTCGCTGACGCCAAGCTCTGCCGCCAGCGCCATAAGTCGCTGTCTGAAGACCGGTTCGGCGGGCTGTGAGGGACCAATGATCAGGAGTTTCGCCTCCGGGAAGCGCGTCACGATCATGGGGAGGCAGCGGACCGTAAACTCCCAGCCTTTGCGTTCAATGAGTTGTCCGACGCCCAGAATGAGGGGGGAGCCGGTAACCCCGGCTTGCAGGAGCAGTTGCCCAGGTTCGTGTTCGGCGTCCGTCTCATGAAACACGTCGGGGCGGACCACGTGAGGCACGATGCATAGTTTTTGCGGACGTACCCCCAGGGCTATGAGTTGCTGGCATGTGTAATGCGTGAACACGATCACGCGGCTGCTCATATTGAAGAAAAAGCGCCCGACGGTTCGATCATAGAGTTCGCGCAGGGGACGCCGTTTGGGGTATACATGAAAATGCGGGGTAAAGATCACAGGCCGCCCGCGCAAACGGGCCAGCAGGATCGCCAGTTCGCTTCTGCCCTCGGCATAACCGTGGCAGTGAATGATATCAGCATCGGTTGTGAGTAGGGCGTGCATAAAAGGCCAGGAAAAGGGGCGCCCTTTGCGCTGTCCGGCCGGACAGCGGCGGATGTGAATGCCATCTATGAATTCCTCAACAGGCTGTTGTGAATTGACCTGAAAGGTGAGTACTTCGGCATCCCAGCCGCGCAGCCGCGCTTCTTGCATAGGCCAGTAAAAATAATACATATCAAAGGGACGCATCACCGTGTCTGGGAAATTCCAGACCACCTGAAGCAATTTCACGGGTAGTCTCCTGTCTACGATTCGTTCTTTATTATGAATACTGCATGTTAGGGCGCTATGGGAATATGGTTGCGAAATGGTTAATTTTACCGCAATCAGGTAAAGGATTAATCCTCCTATATGTATCCAGAAAGTACTAGAAAGAGGTGGAAATGCTTGCCCTCTCGTCAAATAATGCTAGTATTTTGCTTGGGTGAGCGTGATCTACCAGGTCCCGCGGCGAGGCGATATTGCACGTGCTGGCGGGGCGAACGTGGTCCATCAGGCGCCTACGCAATGCGACGGAGAGATTTGGCGTATGGTAACAGGAATCAAACATGGCAGGTTACATTTTGCCAGGATAATAAGGGGTGTGCTTTTCGGCTGTTTGCTTGGCTGTATAGGCTTTGTCGCGGCATGTGGGACCCCGGCGGACCCGGCGCATCCTTTGAGTGCAAGTGATACGCCGGTGGCCAGTGTGACAGGTGATACGACAGGGACGCCAGGCGGCCAGGTCGCGCCCATCCAGGTAATAGTATCCCAAACGACAGTCACAACCTATCCCGGTGGGCAGATGCACATGACTATTTCGACCAGCCCCTATGCCGTGTGTACCTTTCTTGTAACATATGGCAGAAGCCGGCCGAGCAGCAATATGGGCGTAGTGCCGCATACAGCCGATGCGCACGGTATGGTGAGTTGGACATGGAAGGTAGATGGCGATGCGCATACAGGCGCGTGGCCTTTAACTATCACGGCGGTGCTCGCCAATGGTGCGAAGGCCGGGACGCAGGTGATGGTAAGAGTGACATTTCCACCTGTCAACGTAGTCAGTGCGCAGTCTGTGTTGCGAGCGGCGCCACGCGCGATGATGCAGCTAACGATTGCCACGGCTCCGTCCGTCGGTTGTGTGTTGCTGCTTAACTATGGAGCGGGGAAGCCGGTGAAAAGGTTAGGCGGACACTCCGATGTCGGTGGTATCGTGAGCTGGTCCTGGCGTGTCGATAATAGCGCCGTGGCGGGTACCTATCCCTTAACGGTGACCGTCACCCTGGCAGATGGGCAGACTGGCTCTACACAAATACATATGGTTGTTATATAAGGCCGTGTTCCGGGCATCTGGATAGACTTAATTGAGAAATCTTAATGCGATGCACCCATCGTTAACCAAACCTTGACATCCTTACCATAAAGGCTACATCGAGGACTGGTATTATGAGCGCAGTGTAAGGAGTAAAGATTGTGCAAAAAGGTTCGCTATATCTTTTATGGCTTGAGGGGCTAGATCCAGAGAGGCTGGAGGCGGTTCCTGCCGTGATGCGCTTGAAAGCGCGGGGCATCGATGTCCGCCTGGCGCCGCTGCCACTGGTAGAGCCAGGACAATGCTATTATCAGACGTTTACAGGCATGGGGCCGGGGCGGTTTGGTCGCTTTGATGCCGTGCATCCAGAGGCATATAGTGCGCAGGATAATAGCGACCTGCCCGAGGGGGCAACTGGTAGTCTGTTGCCAGATGTGCTGCGCGCGCGGGGACTGAAGGTCGTCGCTTTGGAAGTGCAGAACGCGAGCAGCCTCGATGCGCTGGCGGGCCAGGAGCCTGATTTTGTCTTTATGCATCTGGCAGCTAAGACCGCTCTAGCGCCCGAAACGCTTGATGCGCTTGTGGAGAGATGTGGCGCACTGAACTCCGATGGCCACCTGCTTGTGCTGACCGGGGTGAGCGAGAGCAGGCGCAGGGCCGAGCTAAACGTGAACGATTTCCTGGCCGATGTGGGCCTGCTGGAGGTAAGCGAGCCGCGTGAGCAGGGCGAGATCAACTGGCCTGAGTCGCTGGCGTATGGTGTAGGAACGGGGCAGATCTGGATCAATCTACGCGGGCGCGAGCCACAGGGAGCGGTCGGGTCCGGACGTGAGTACCAGGAAGTGTGTGATGCCTTAATACGCGAGCTTCAGAGCCACTGGCTTGATCCGCTGACGCAGGAGCCGGTGGTCGAGCGCGTGTTCAAGCGGGACGACATCTACGCGGGTGAATACCTGTTTAAGGCCCCTGACCTGATCACTGTCTACCGGCCGGGCTACGTGGCCTCGGCCAACGCACAGGCGCTGCACCTGGATGGAGAGAGTGTCCATGTGGTAGACGCTACCGCGCGCGATGTCCCGGCGCCCTTCGCGCGCCTCATCGGTGCTGGCCCCCGGCTTGGTCATGAGCAGGCGCTGCGGGGACGGCTGATCGATGTCTTGCCCAGTGTGCTGTACTTACTGGGCCAGTCCATTCCACAGCGCGTCGATGGTGAAGTGCTGCTGCCGGTGTTTGCCGCGGACTACAGCCGCCAGACGCCGATCCGGCACGCGGATGAGGATGAGGATATGCTCTCGGACGAGGAAGAGGGCCTGATCGTTGATCGTTTGCGCGATCTGGGATATCTAGGATAGCTTTGACAGCAGGCGTAACTAAGGAAGGCGGCAGCGTAGTGTCTCCAGTGTATCCCAGAGAGTCTTCCGAGGAAGATCCCGCGCGCGTGCAGACGAGCTTTGGACGAAATGCCGAAGAGCGACCCTCTGGAGCATCGAACAGCGCTGACAGCCGGAATCTGCACGTTCCTCGCTATCCAGAGAGAGACGGGGCAACGCGCCTGGATGGGGATATTACCCGCATGGAGACGAACCATTTGCCCACCAACGGGCAGAATGGAGTTGAGGAACCATCCTCGCCTTACTGGCTCAGGGCGGAGGAGATTGATAACGCCTTTGTAGAGATCTCTACGGCCCATGTACCGGTTGGAGATGTAGCGGAGGCGTCGACGCACCCTATGCGACTGGGCAAGCCAGGAAAGGGCCAGAATAACGAGCAGGCACCACTACCTGGTCCACAGACCGCGGGGGTCCCGCAGCATGGCCTTCATCGCTACGGCGGGCATTCCAGGCTGCAAAGAACCGATGCCCTGGCTCCACTTTTCCGCTTGCCCGGTCATGGGCCAGGCGGACGGCCCGCGCGCTTGCTGTCACGCTATGGGCAGGTGAAGCCCACCCCAGATGCCGTGTCAGCCTCGGCACAAGCTCCTCCACTTCGAGATAGCGGTAGCTTGCCGTCCGTTCCGCATAGCCAGTATGGAGGACTTGCTGGACAGAAGGAACCAGGCAGTGAAGGCCCGGCAAGGGCATCTGAGACACCTGATCGCCTCAATGCGACAGGCTCGACCTCCATGCCGTGGAAACGCCAATCGCTGTCGCTCAGATCCGTGCATCTGGTTCCGCAGAGCGAGAGGATCCTCTATGACGAAGTGGCGCGCCTGGACACCATCTCCATGTTTGCGGTGCGTGCGCGCCCGGAAGTTGGACTCCAGCAAGATATCTTCATCAACGACTGGGTAGAGGATATTACGCGCCAGAAGACCATGCTGCTGCCGGTAGTGGAGATGCCAGTTGTCATCAAATCGGCAGCGGAGGAGCAGCGCAAAGTGGTTACCAGCACGGCCGGTAACGCCGCGCTGGCGGGGGCAGGTGATTTTATATCCGCTGTCCTACGCTATATCACCAATGTGTTCATGACCCATATCGTGAACCAGAGTATCTATGGCATCTTTGTCGAAGCGAACACCGTGGTGATTGTGCTGGGCTATGCCGCGAAGCTGGGCCTGGACAGTGCCCTCCTGCGCTTCCTTTCGACGTACCGCACAAAAGGCGAGCGTGGCAAGGCGGCCGCGCTCATTCGTTTCGCGACAGGTGTCTCTCTGATCTCCGGCCTGATCTGCGCGCTGCTCTTTTTCGCGTTCTCTTCGCTGCTGGCGAACATAGTGTATCACAAAGCTGTCTACGATATTCCGTTTAAGGAGAGCGCGCTACTGGTGCCATTGATCGGCACGCAGCTTGTCGTTGCCAGCGGGCTACAGGCGCTCAAAGCTATCAAATGGAAGGTGTATGTCGATCGCCTGATACAACCAGGATTGACCCTGCTATTACTGGGCGTTTTTTACCTGCTGGGCCTGCGCCTGGAGGCCCTGATTTTAGCGACTATCTGTGGCTACCTGGCCTCGATGATCACAGGACAGATATTGCTGCGCAAAGCTGCCAACACCCTGCTTAACGGTGCGTCACCCGAATACGAGCGCAAAACCTGGCTGCGTTTCGCCCTCCCAATGTTTTTCAACTCGATGATCCGCAATATCCTTAACTCGACCGATGTCCTGTTTCTAGGCGCGCTGGCGGCCACCAGCCAGGTTGGGCTTTACGGGGCCGCCGATCGCGTCAGCTATTTTGTGGTCATGCCGTTGATCGCCCTGAACGTCATCTTCTCGCCGGTCATCGCGGAATTACACGCGCGTGGAGAGCATAAACAGCTCGCGAACATGTTCAAGATAGTCACGAAGTGGTCATTTTCGCTCAGTTGGCCGATCTTCCTCAGTTGTCTCGTTTTCCATGATGCGATCCTGGGTATTTTCGGCGCGAAATACATCGCGGCGGGCCTGGTGCTGATCATCCTGGCCTTTGGGAACCTGGTGGATTCCGGGGTAGGCTCGGTCAACTACCTGCTGGTTATGACGGGCCGGCCCAGGGTGATTCTGGTGAACACGGTCATAACCGTCGTCGTCAATGTAACGTTGGCGATCCTGCTCGTGCCGCGCTATGGCATTATAGGCGCGGCGCTGGCGGCGGCGCTGGCGGTCCTGATCCTGAATGTGGTAGGTCTGATCGAAGTGTACTGGATCATGAAGATTCACCCGTACCGCTGGGATATCCTGAAGCCGCTGGCGGCGGGTATCATTGCATCTCTGGTGACTGCCCCCCTGGCCGCGGTCATCCATCCTGGCTATGGACACCTGGCGATACTGGGAGCGCTCTGTCTCGTTATGCCATTAGTGATAGTATATGTGGCCCTGCTGGCGCTCTTCCGTTTCAGCGAAGAGGATGTGATGGTATTTGAAACGGTGCGTGCCAAGCTAGGGAAGAAAAAGCCGGCCTGATGGCTGGAAGGGGATACAAGGGTTTGATGAAGGAAGTGACAGTCAGTATTATTATTATCACCTGCAATCGACCGTTTTTGCTCGATGAGTGTATCCGGCGCGTGCTGCATCAGCCCTATGCGTCTAAGGAAATCATTGTAGTTGATAGCTCGTCAGACGCTGAGAGCGAGCCAGTGGTGGCGCGCTACGAGGCGGTGCGCTCGGTGCGTTTGCGGGGCCAGCAGCATAATATGCCGCAGGCGCGTAACGCGGGTATCGCCGTCTCGCGTGGCGAGATAGTGGCCTTCATTGATGATGACTCGATGGTCCAGCCAACATGGCTTGAGGCGCTGGTGAGCGTGTACCAGGATGAGAGCGTGGGTGCGGCCGGTGGTCGGGTGATAGGCATGCCAGAGCCGTACAGCGAGCAGGTGGCGGGGCCACCGCGCCTCATCGTAGAGGACTCCGGGCGCGTCATCGCCAAAGATGCCGGGCTGGTCAGCAGCGCGTCGCTGGAGGTTGATCATTTGATCGGCTGCAATATGTCCTATCGTCGCAGAGCTTTGGAGCAGGTGGGCGGGTTTGATCCCAACTACACGTTAACGAACCTGCGTGAGGAGACCGATCTCTGCGTGCGCGTAAAAAAGGTCGGCTGGCGCATTGTCTTTCAGCCCGCGATCTCGGTGGTGCATTTTTCGGCGCGTAGCCTGCAACCGTATTTCCTGGAGCGACCGTCTGTGCAGTTCTCCAATGGACGCAATTGCAGCTATTTCGCTATCAAGCATTTCGGCCTGCGGCCGCGCACACTTGGGGGCCAGTTGCTGGATGCCGGAAAGTCATGCGGGCGTGCAGCCTACTTCGCCGGACTCTTCGGAGTCGGAGCCGCTGCACAGTTAGCAGGGCGGCTGGTTGGAACGGCAGAGGGGGTGCGCTGGCTGACGAGCAGCCAGAGACGCGCGGCCGGAGCGCCGTCCATTGAGCCGGCAAGCGCTGAATATGACGAGCAGCCGCTTCCGCTTGAAAGCCAATCACTATTGTAAATCTCTATCTTTACTACATAATTTGCGCTAAAAAGCTATGAGGGGTTCTATTCAATGCGTGCAGTGATCTTTGGCGTTGACGGTTTAAGCTTTCGCATCTTGCATCCGCTGATACAACGGGGCGACCTACCTAACTTTGCGCGGCTACAACGCGAGGGCGTGCAGGCCGAGTTTCATTCTACCATTCCGCCTATGACCCCACCGGCCTGGATGTCGCTGGTGACCGGGCTGAAGCCGGCGAAGCATGGCGTTTTTGATTTTTGGGAATTTGATATGAGTTCGCCCACGCTCCAATCGCGTTTAGTCACGCACCGTAAGGGCGGCAAGGCCATCTGGAACATCCTGAGCGAATATGGCAAGAGGGTGATCGTCCTGAATGTGCCGCTGACCTATCCCCCTGAGCCGGTGAACGGTGTGATGGTAAGCGGTCTCATGACGCCCAGCTCCTCCACTCCATTCACCTTCCCACACGCCTTTAAAGATGAGCTATACCGGGTGATCCCCGATTATCGCATCGACCTTTCGCTTGAAAAGACCTCGCCGGGCTACTTTGTCGATGCTGTGTTGGACATGACGGAGAAGCGTATCCAATTGCAGGAGCACCTGCTCTCTGAGCACGAGTGGGATTTCGCCTTCCTCTCGTATGTGGGGCCGGATCGTATCCAGCATCGTATCTGGGACTCGATAGAGTCGCTTACCCCGGAAGGAACCAGATATTTCCGCCTGCTTGATGATGCGTTGGGGCGTGTGCTCAACCGGCTCAGCCCTGAAGATGTGCTGCTGGTGGCCTCCGATCATGGCTTTGTAGGCGCCAGAAAGTGGTTTTACATTAACGAATATCTGAGCCGGCGCAACCTGTTACAGCGGGGAACCTCGATTGAGTCAAAAAGGGCCAGGCTGATCGGCTATGGGCGTGAGGCGGCGCAGAAGTTGCACTTGCTGCAAGTGGCACGCGAGGCGCGCAAAGCGTACCAGCACTTCAATAACAAGCCGCCGGTGCAGAAAAAGAAGGGCATTTACCGGCCATTTTTTGATCACATTGATTGGGAGAGTACGCATGCCTGTGTGCTCTCGTCGATGGCCTTCAGTGGAGGGAATGCCGATATCTTCATGTCGCCCAAAGCCACGCTGGACGAGATGGAAGAACTGCGCCTCATGCTGGAGGCAGAGCGTGACCCGCGCAGCGGCGAGTTGCTGGCGGAGGCCGTCTACGCAACGGATGCCTACGGCGTTGGCCCATTTCGCCCACCGGAAGAGCATCTGATCCTCATTCCCAACCGCGGAACGACCTTCCATCTGGATACCGGACGCAGCAGCCTGTGGGAGATGCTGGACGAGGGCAAGGGCGTACACGAGAAAGAGGGCATCTTCTACGCGTGGGGCGCCGGTATCCAGCAGGGCGTGCAGGTTGACCCCTTACAGATCTACGATCTCGTCCCCACCATGCTCCACGCGCTGGGCGTTTCAGCCGACGAGCCATTTGACGGGCGTGTGGCGCAAGAAATCTTTGTGCAGAAGCCGCCACAAGGTCAGGTCACAGGCGAAGATGCTGCCGGGAGCCTGGTCGCACGAAAACTACGCCGTCTCCAGAGCGGGAAATCGCTGGCATAGTAGCTATAGGTAGCAAGGGTACAATGAAAACAGAGTGGGTAAAAGGGGATACCCATCTTCAAAGAAGGAATGATAGTGATGCGAACACTGCTATTTGGCGTTGATGGTCTGACGTTCCGGGTGCTGGACCCCATGTTAGCGCGGGGGCTGTTGCCCAATTTTCAATGTGTGCGCGATAGTGGAGTGCAGGGCATATTGAAATCTACAATTCCACCAATGACGCCGCCAGCCTGGATGTCGATCTCGACCGGGTTAGCGCCTGCCGGGCATGGCGTGTATGATTTCTGGGGGTACGAGCAGACGGAGCACGGGCCGCAGGCTCACGTAGTGACGCATCGTCAAGGCGGGAAAGCCATCTGGAATATTCTCAGCGATTGGGGCAAGCGCGTGATCGTGGCGAATGTGCCGCTGACATATCCGGCGGAGCCGGTCAATGGCATCATGCTGAGTGGCTACATGGCGCCGGACATGCGTGGTAGTGTCACCTATCCGAGCGCCTTCAAAGAGGAACTGCTCCAGATCGTACCAGACTATCAGATCGACCTTGATCCCGCTGTATCAGGTGGCCAGATTGGCGACCCGCTGGCGGAGACACTCAAAATGACGCGCGCGCGCCTGGCTGCGTTTCGCCTGCTACTCAGCAAGCCATGGGATTTCTGTTTCCTGGCCTGTAGTGGTGCCGATCGTATTCAGCACCTGCGCTGGGACGAGATTATGGCGTTTCATCCGCAGGCGGTAGCGTACTACCAGATGCTCGATGAGGCTCTGGGACTGATGCTGGCGCAGTTGGGGACCGGTGATCTGCTGATGATCGTCTCGGACCACGGCTTTCAGGGCGTGCGGCGCAAATTCTACCTGCAGGAGTACCTCTACCGAGAGGGCCTGCTCACCATGCGGGACACAAAGAACCGCCGCCGTGCCGAGCTATCTGGCTTTGCCAGAAAAGTTGTGCGCACGTTGCAATTGCAGCACCTGGCGCGCAGTGTGCGGGGTCGCCTGCGTCGCGGCGGAGTCATACGTGTTGAGAAAGAACAACATGCCGCGCGCCTCCCGGACCTGGATTGGGCCAGAACGCGCGCCTGGATTCCCTCGGCATCGGGCTTCCTGGCCGGCTATGCCGATATCTTTCTGGCAGATACACTCTCGGAGGAGGAGATCGGCGCACTGATGCAGAAGCTTCAGGAGATATGTGATCCAGAAACAGGAGAGCCGCTCATAGGAGAGATGCATCGCGAGAATGTGTATGGTGCCGGACCTTTCGCTCCACCTGAGCGGCACCTGATCGTGCTTGCCAACGAGCGCACCACGTTACCAACCGAATTAGGGCGCGGCACATTGTGGGAGACCAGCGATGTCACATCGGGCATTCATCACCCTGACGGCGTTTTGTATCTCTATGGAGACACGGTGAAGGCGGGAGAGAAGGTACCGCCGGCCAGCATCTATGATGTTGTGCCGACCATCCTTTCCTATATGGGCCTGCCATTGCCCGAGGATCTGCCAGGGAAGGTGATACAGGAGGCGTTTGAGCCAGCGCTTGCTGCTGTAGCCGCTGCTCAAAGCGAGGGGGTTGTGATGCGCAAATTAAAAAAAATAGCGTCAAGGACCATATAAGAGATGTAAGGGTACCCGCATAGATGCAAGGCATGCGCGAGGGATTGTCCCTACATATCATCCACAAGGACGAGAGAGTTTACCCGGAAGGAATAACTACTCATGAGAAGATGGGCGTTAATTATCCTTGTCATAGCGCTAGCACTATTGATAGTAGCGAGCGGCTTCCTGGCATATGAGATATTCAACTCACCAAACGGACCTCTAGGCAGGCAGAATGGCGGGTCAGCGACCGCCAATCTGGGGCAGACGCCGGTAGGACAGACACAGACCCCGGTTACCACCAGGGGATGTGGGATCAAGAAGAGTGGCTCGGGATATACCTTTTCCTGGCTGCATGTCTCGAATGGCAATGTTCTGGCGGATACCAACTGTATAGTTGACCTCAAGGGGTTCAACTGGTCGCAAACTGAGTTTGGCAATGGTGTAGGTGGGGGACCGAAAACGCGCATCAACGAGCAGCACATCGCCTGGTATAATCAGACCTTTCACATGAATGTGTGGCGTATCCCTGTAAACAGTGTCTGGTGGGATCAAAATGTGAATGTACCACTGGCAGGGATGACTTATCAAAAGTGGATCCAGCAGGTCGTGAAGTGGGCAGAAATGCACGGCGACTATGTGATACTCACGAAGGGGCCGCAATTTCATAATCCACCCTGCGGGGGCAGCGAGAGCTTCTGCCCTTCACAAAACCAGGCTAAGAAAAATATAGTTATTAATCCGGCTCTTTACCAGCAAGAGGTAACGACAGGCCAATATATTGATTCCGGCGTCGCCATGTGGACGAGTATAGCCAGGCTTTATGCCAACGATCCAGCGGTCCTCTATGATAGCTGGAACGAGATGCACAATATCGATCCGGCGATGTGGCGGCAGAGCGAGAATACATTGATAGGGGCTATCCGCGCGCAGAACCCGCGGTCGCTGATCTTTTTAGGAGGGCCTAACTACAAAGCAAGTATCAACCCACTTCTCCGGCACGATATTCCAGATTTCAGCCAGCCCAATCTTATCTATGACTTTCACGTCTATAATGGTTTTCAGGGCGTGTTTGATGGAAAGGATTGCAACGAACCGCAAAGTCCCCTGTGGTCAGGATGGCCTGGCGTTGCCGATGAACAGGTAGGTTTTGCACAAACCCACGGGAAGGCAGTGGCGTTCAGCGAGTGGGGTGGGTGCAACGACTTCGATCAGTACAATCAGGCTATCACCTCCTATGCGCGTACACACCATATCATCCTTGTCTATTATGATGAGACAGGAATGGTAGTGAATGATGAGATAGGCGGTCAACTCAACACGAATGGACAGAAGGTGCAGGCGGCCTTTGCAACCTGGTAGGGCGGCAACGGATGTGGTAGCAAAGTGGAAGGGAGGCGCTTGATACATAGTTATATTCCTATGAAGTGCCCTTCAAGGAAATAGTGTACTAGAGGATGAACCAGGAGTGACAACGGAGAGATCACGGTTAAAGCTCTCTCGCCGCCAGGTGTTAGGTTGTTGTGGTTGGACACTGGCGGCCGGGGTGGTAGTAGGTGGCGGAGCGTTGGCTGATGCAGTCTATGAGACGAGCGCTATCCAGGAGACGCATATTACGTTGCGTGTGCCGAACCTGGCACCGGCGTTTGAGGGCTTCACAATCACGCAGATTTCCGACCTGCACATTCACGCGTTCGGTGATGTAGAGCGCCGCCTGGTCCACATGCTCCAGAGCCAGCCTCAACAACTGATAGCAATCACCGGCGATTTCGTCGATGACGACAGCGGTATAGATGCGGCCATGCGTGTGGTCAACGCGTTGCGGGCGGAGTTTGGCGTGTGGGCAGTGCCGGGCAATGTTGACTATTATGGTGAGTATGATGATAGCAATCGCCCGCCCATCTTCGCGCGGTTGCGCCGGGCCGGAGTGCGTCTTCTGCTCAATGAGCACGGTAGTGTGGTGCAGCGCGGCGGGGAGCAGCTCTCCCTGCTTGGTGTAGACGATCCTGTCCATAACTTCGCGGATATTGGGGCCGCGCTCCAGGGATTGCCAGCACACGCGCCGCGCATTTTACTGGCGCATTCGCCTGATATCGCGACGTATGATGAGATGGCTCAGATCTCATTGGCGCTGGTTGGTCACACGCATGGTGGTCAGATCCGCTTGCCCTTGATACCCCCGGCGCTGGATCATTCGCCAGCCAGCCAGATCTACCCGGCCGGTTTCTATCGTGTCGGACCCGCGCAATTATATGTTAATCGTGGCATCGGTACCAGTCATATCCCCCTGCGTTTCGGGTGTGAGCCGGAGATCACCTATGTAAGACTGACTGCCGGTTGATGTGACGCAGATCAATGGCGAAGGTCTCAGGCCAGATGGACTGGCATGTTTTCAGCTTCATCCTATAATATATATGAGAATGTTTCTTTAGAAGGTAAGGACCCCCCGCGTGAACGCGGAGGCATGGATAAAACTGTTGTACGGAAACGTAAGCCTGATGCATGTGCTCATGGAGCTGCAAAGGGACTGGCGGCCTATGTAGTTCAGCCCCTGCGGTTATCGCTAACCGTTTAAATCAAACAAAACGTGTGGTGTCCACGGATGCCACATTTTTTGGAACTATGAGTAGTATGTATTGAGAATAACAATAATGTTGTAGTGAAGGGTATGGATATCATGAAGAGGCAGCTCTTTTTTGTATGTCTTGTTCTGCTCATCCTGGTGGGGATGGTAGGCACTTTTGGTATGCTGGCCAGGTCGCCGCGCAATGTACGCGCATCAGGCGCGGGTGACTGGCCTATGTTTTTGGGTGATGTAGCGCATACAGGCACAAATACGAGCGAGACAAGCATCACCCCGGCGACGGCCGCAAGTTTGCGCTATGCATGGAAGTTTACCACCGGCGGTATCGTTGTTGCGTCGCCCACGATTGTGAGCGGTGTGATGTATGTTGGCTCCTGGGATGGATACGAATATGCCATTGATACAACAACGCATATGCAAATATGGAAGCAGTATGTAGGTGTAACCGTTCAGAGCAAGTCGTGCTATGCGAAGAGCGTGGGCGTGACCTCCAGCGCGACTGTGGATCAAGGCGTTGTGTACGTGGGGGGGGGAGACGGGTATATGTATGCCCTGAATGCCACCCATGGCTCTGTCATCTGGCATACATTATTGGGCGCTCCACCCTACTACAATTTCTCTTCGCCCCTGGTTGCTAACGGAAAGGTCTATGTAGGCCTGGCGTCTTTTTGCGATCCGCCCTTTACGCAGGGGAAGGTCCTGGCACTGGATACTGCCAGCGGCTCTGTGGTGGCGAGCGAATCTCTTGTGCCTGCTGGTCAGACGGGCGCGACTGTATGGAGTACCCCCGCCCTGGATGTGACTACCAACACGATCTATGTGACGACGGGCAATAATGGATCGCAGGTGATTAGCAAGCAACCACTGGCAGAGGCCATCGTGGCGTTGGATGGGAATACGTTAGCCCCCAAAGATTCCTGGCAGATTCCAGCGGCTGAGCAGGTCTCTGATAGTGATTTTGGGGCCAGCCCGGTTCTCTTTGATGCCAATGCCCATCATTACATCGGTGCGCTCAATAAAAACGGGATCTACTATGTGCTGGATCGTACGAACCTCGCGGCCGGACCCGTGTGGGAGCAGGTGATGTCTGGTAACTCCCAACTGGTGGAAGGTGATAATATCTCTGCCTCCTGCTATAACAATGGCGTGATCTACGCAGGCTCGGCGGGTGGAACCATCAATGGGCAGCAGTATGGTGGTTCGGTGCGCGCGTTCAATGCCGTCACGGGCCAGATTCTGTGGAGCGTGAATACGTCCGGTGCGCTGGTCGCGCCTGTCACCTGTACCGCCAATGGCCTGGTAGTTGATAACCAGGGCAATACAGTCGAGGTGCGCGATGCCTCAAGTGGCGCACTGCTGTTTCATTATGCCACGCTGAAGTCTGTCCGGGGTCCCTCGATCATCTCTAACGGGGTGCTCTATACGCCCTCGGCCGATTTCTCCATATACGCCTTCAGTGTCCCGGTCGTGCCTACACCGGTGCCTATGGGCTCGTCCATTTTCCAGGATAGCTTTGATAGCTACGTGCCTGGAGCCTTGCCAACGGGTCCTAATCAGAACCAGTGGAGCGCCGTGAGTAGCACGGGGACGGGCTTTGGAGTGAATGTATCGAATACACAGGCACACAGCGCGCCCAACTCGCTCCAGTTTACTCTGGGCAGCGGCACAAAGGGACACGCATGGGCGCAGGCAAAGTATACCGCGAGCTATACCACGCATGCGGCGCGCTTCAACGTGTACATAGATCCTCAATTGACCCTGAATAACCAGACAATTGCCCTGTTTACGGCCAGGAACGTGTCGAAGGTCACCAATGGCTCTGTCTCTGTATGGCTGAGCGGGGGACGCGCGCTGCAAATCATCTGGTATGATAGCAGCGGTAGCCAGCATCACCAGGGTACGTCAACGAAGCTGGCGACCGGCCAGTGGTATACCATCGAGTTAGACCAGGTCAACGATCCGGCCGCCGGCTCCTGGTCGCTCTGGTTGAACAGAACGCAGGTCGTCTCCCAGAGCAATATAGATACAGGCAACCTGCCAGTAAACACGATTATAGCTGGTGATACGTTGTCCTCCACAGCATCCATGTCTGGCTCGTTTTACATGGATGATGTCGCGACTGTGAATGAGCAGCATATCGGGTAATCTGGGGTTGTTGTTATGATCCCTAACCGTTGGTTCCCTTTCGAGGCACATGGAATGTATGTTGGGCAGCACTGGGCCAGGTTTCCAGTACCATTGCTGCCCTGGCTACCCAGTGGCATTAGCCAACGATTCATGAATGTGAGAAACTACTGGCCGCGAGAACTACGGAACCTGATCCGCAATGAGGGTTTCGTCATTCGTACAGCAGGCTTTACCTGGCTTATGTTCGAAACATTTCCGCTTCCGTATCCCGTCATCCGCCTATACCGAAAGCTCATTCCTGTGCTTGAGAGGCT